>CAMZLN010000030.1 GCA_947311465.1 uncultured Saprospiraceae bacterium | reverse complement strand
TGGTAAAAGACCATCATTGAGGGCAAAATCATTATCATTGATATGAATACGGGTATTAAGAAGATCATAAGCTGGACTTAACTTGTAATCGCCCATTGAAGTCTCGAGTAAAGAGAAATTTTTAAAATGAGCATCTCCATTTGAAAAAAGATAATTAAACATGAGTAATTTCAAAAGTTTGTGAGCTTCTATTTTATAAGCAGGAACATATTGCTTCATTAATTCAAATAATTCTAAATAATTTCCTAAATATTTATAATGCTCTCCATGCGTCTGCGGTGTTCTCCCTGCCAATGATGCAAAATCTTCTTGAGCCAATTTAAAACCATCTTTATCAATATCAAATCGTTTTGTAATATAAGATGGACTTCCATTTTTAAAGAAAATAAGGGCATTTTCTGCTATTTCAATTCCAAATACTTGACGAGCAATTTGCATAGTTAAATGTTCATTTGCGGGCATTTGATCTGCTCTTTCACCAAATTTAGGGATAGGTTTTAAAATATAATTGCTTTGCTCACCTTTTTGAGTTAATCTCAATTTATTCTTCTCAAGTAAAACTGAAAATTTTTCCTGAACCCCTGAAATGGATATACGCCTACGATTATTTTCAAATAACTGATTTGTTATGGAATTAACTAAAGGAGAATCATAAGGTAGTATGTGATTTACTTTTTTACCATGAAATACTCTTTTTAAACATGTTCGACTATATGTATCAAAACCTTTTGCAAGTGTTCCTGGACAATATTGTATTTCGGGGACATTCATAATTCTATATTTTCAACACTCACCGCCCCAATATTATCTCCTTTCGCAATAGACATAAGAAGACTAAAATAATCATCCAAATCAATACGGTTATATTTACAAATCAATTCTTTATTGCTACCTTCAGGAAGCATATTGAAAAAAAAAGGAAAAAAATAATTTGATTGAAACATCCTTTTTTTCTTAGGAAAAGTAAGACTGATTGGAGGCTTATGAGTATCTGCAAGCCACATCTCATTATATTGAAATGTATAAGAACCATTATCATGTTGTATCAAGATTCCTGCATCTTCAGTTCTAAATAAAATTTTCGCTTGCCTCATTTTGTTTTAAATTTGAATATCTTCTAAATCTTTTATTTTAAGACATAGCTCCATCCCCAAAACATCTGCAATTTTACTAATGGTTTCCAACGTTGGATTTCCATGACCACTCTCTAAGTGTTTTAAAGTTCGCAAGCCTACACCAGATAATTCTGCTAGGCTTTTTTGAGTAATTTTCATTACCTTTCTACGGACTTTTATTTTTCAACCAATCCATTAATATGCATTATATTGCTCTTTTGTATGCAAAATAAGATAAAAAAATATAAAAAGCAATAAAAAGGGCTTTATTCTGCACTATCAATTGTTTTTTTTACAGATTTTGTAAAAAATAACCTAGAAACACAGTTCCATAGATATACTATTACGATTTCTCAATTTCAGATAAAGACATCCGTTTGCTCAACCAATGTTTTGTGATTACAAATTACCTTTTTAACTCCAATTCTAAAATTATCCGCTGAATCTTTGTATCCAACTCCTTCTCCACTTTCTCCGCATTTCCTTTCACATCCAAATCGCCCTTCACACTAAAATAAAATTTAATCTTAGGTTCCGTTCCACTAGGACGAGCGGCTACACGAGTACCTTCTTGGGTTTCATAGATTAAAACATTGGATTTTGGAATATCTAAAGTCGTTTCTTCTCCTGAAATCATATTTTTACAAATAGACGATTGGTAATCATAAACGAACTTTACTTTTGATCCATCAATTTCGGTATATGGATTATTTCTAAGGTCAGACATCATTTGTTTGATTTCTGCTGCTCCAGACATGCCTTTTTTAACTACTGAAATTAGATATTCTTTGTAATATTTATGATCCACATAGATTTGAAGTAGATTTTCATAGGTAGAACTTCCATCGTTCTTTGCCGAAGAAGCAATTTCACAAGCCAAAAGAGCAGCAGTTACAGCATCCTTATCCCTTACAAAATCTCCAACCAAATACCCAAAACTCTCTTCTCCACCACCTATGAATTCTTGCTTACCTTCTGCATCACGAATCATTTTGGCTATCCATTTGAATCCTGTCAAGCCTACTTTTGTCTCTACTCCATATCCTGCGGCAACATCATTCACCAAAGGAGTAGATACGATGGTAGAACCTACAAATTGTTGACCATTTAATTTCCCTACTGCTTTCCATTGTTTTATTAAAAAATCAGTCATCAAAACCATCGTTTGGTTTCCGTTGAGCAATTTCATTTTATGATCTGTATCTCGTACAGCAATTCCAATTCTATCTGAATCTGGATCTGTACCAATTACGATATCTGCATTGATTTTATCCGCTAAATCCAATGCCATTTTCAAGGCAGCTGGTTCTTCAGGATTTGGAGATTTTACAGTGGGAAAATCTCCATTTGGAATGCGTTGTTCTTCTACGATGTGCACATCGTTATATCCCGCAGCCTTTAAAGCATCAGGGATAATTGTGATTGAAGTTCCATGCAGTGATGTAAAAACTATTTTTAGATTATCTCGATTTTTGGTACTAGGAAAAGTTCCATTTTCAACAGATGCTCTTATAAAAGCGTTATCTACATCTTTACCTATAATACCAATCAATTCTGCATTGGCATCAAAATTAATATCCGAAAACGAAATAGCATTGATTTCATTGATAATATCACCATCTTGTGGTGGTACAATCTGCGCCCCATCATTAAAATAAACTTTATAGCCATTGTACTCTGGTGGGTTATGAGAAGCAGTCAATACAATACCGATATCACATCCTAAGAATCGTACTGCATAAGACAACTCTGGGGTCGGACGCAAATCTTCAAACAAATATACTTTGATTCCATTGGCTGAAAATACATTGGCAACTTCTTTTGCAAATTCCTTTGAATTGTGACGACAATCATAAGCGATTACGACTTTCAATGCTTTTCCTGGGAACGTTTTTATCAAATAATTGGAAAGACCTTGTGTGTTTTTTCCAAGTGTATATTTATTGATACGATTGATTCCTGCACCCATCACTCCACGCATACCACCTGTGCCAAACGCTAATTTTTTGTAGAACCTTTCCGTGAGTTCCTTTTCATCGTTGGAATCTAAAAGTTGTCTGATTTCTGATTGAGTAGCTTGGTCAAATGGAGCTTTTGTCCAAAGCTCTGCATTTTTTTTTATTTCTGTGTTCATTTTTATATCTTTTTTGCAAAGGTAAATAAACAAGTTTTAAATACCTAAGGAATGTTAATTTCAAAATCTGCTCCTTTTCCTAATGTGATTTTAAAAACTGCTTGTAAGAAAGAAATTCTAATGACTCTATAGAACAAGTGGTTGTTTATAAATTAATTGGTAAATAGCGAGTTTCCATCCAGTCACAAAAAAATTATCTAGCAGCTAACTCTTCTTGTCTTTTTTAGGAACAGGATCATGGTGGTCATGTTTTGAATATGGGTGACACCTTGTAATTCTCTTCAATCCCATCCAAGTACCTTTGAATATGCCCCATTCCATAATCGCATCCACCATATAGTGAGAGCAGGTAGGAGCGTACCTGCATGAAGGACCTAACATAGGTGAGATGAATAATTGATAAAATCGTATAGGAAGAATGAATATTTTTTTAATCCAGTAATACATGGAGTGTAGCGTATTTTAGTTGTAAATAATCATTATTAGAACATATAATACCATAATTTGGTTTTATTTTATGGATATTAATTCATTTTCCTTGATTAAGGTAAAAACCAATCGTATATTTGCGATGAATAAAGCTTTTGAATTTATCATTCCTAACAAAAGAAACGATAACTAAATAAAAAAATAATTATGAAAAATCTTAAATACCTATTTTTATTCATCTCGGCTATTTTTATTTTATCTTGTGGCAATAGTTCTACTGAAAGTTCATCCGCAACAAGCAATCATTCAACTCAAGAAGTAGCCAAAACAAAAATGGCTAATCGCATCGAAGTACTAGATTTTTATGGTTCTCATCGCTGTGTAACTTGTAAAGCAATAGAAGCAAATACGAAATATACCTTAGAAACATATTTTGGAGATGAGCTTAAAAGCGGTAAAATCGTATTCAAAACCGTAAACGTCGATGATGAAGCTAATTTTAAATTGGCTGAAAAATTTGAAGCGGCGGGAACAGCCTTATTCCTAAATACTGTAAAAGACGGGAAAGAAACGCATGTGAATTTGACCAATCAAGCTTTTGAAAAAGGGCGAGATAAGGATGCTTTTTCTGATGAATTGAAATTTTTTATTGATTTGCAGTTGAAGGAGATTTGATAAGGAGGCTTCAGGACGGCAGGACGGCAGGACGGCAAGACTTCAGGAGATTAGGACTTCAAGACGGCAGGACGGCAGGACTTCAAGACGGCAAGACTTCAGGACTTTGTCATTTTGACATTTATGGCTTGGTTGACTTCTATATTTGATACTTAAACAAATCTATGCAAACGTTTGCCTAAACCCTTAAAATACCGTAATATTGCATTTATTATTATATTTTATATTTTAAGTAAATCAATAAAATGGCTAAGAAGTATAAGCATGTAGATTATCTTTGGGATACCAAAGTCGCAAATAAGATGAAAGGAAAAGAAATTGACCTTTTGTTGTATCGTTCCAATTTGTTGGGAGCAGATCTCCGAATCACTAATTTTGGGGGTGGAAATACCAGTTGTAAGGTCGATCAAAAAGATCCGCTTACAAAAAAGAAAACCAATGTAATGTATGTGAAAGGGTCTGGTGGAGACATCGGAACTTTAAAGCGAAATGGGTTGGCAGGACTATATATGGACCGACTCAATAACCTGAAAAATATTTATCGTGGATTGAAGTACGAAGATGAAATGGTGGCATTGTATCAGCATTGCATTTTTGATTTAGATTCGAGAGCTCCATCCATTGATACTGCTCTGCATGCATTTTTGCCATTTGATCATATCGACCATCTACATCCTGATGCGGTAATCGCTATCGCAGCAGCAAAAGATTCTAAAAAATTGACCCAAAAAATTTGGGGAGATAAAATGGGATGGTTACCGTGGCAAAGACCTGGTTTTGATTTAGGGATTCAATTGGCAAAGCATTTTGAAGAAAATCCACAAATCGAAGGGATTATCCTTGAAGGACATGGCTTATTTACTTGGGGACATACTTCTTATGAATGTTATATCAATAGTTTAGATAAAATTGAAGATGCAGGTGCTTTTATCGAAGCAAGTTATAAAAAGAAGAACCCTTTTAAAGTTCAAAAGGTAAAAACTTTGGCTAAAAAGAATTTGGTAGCACAAGCGACTGTCATTGCTCCAATTTTAAGGGGATTTTGTTCTAGTGATAAACCTATGATTGGTCATTTTACTAATGATGCTAGAGTTTTAGAATTTATTAATTCAAGTGCAGTCAAGAAATTGGCTCCCATGGGAACATCTTGTCCTGATCATTTTTTGAGAACTAAAATCAAACCCTTGGTTTTGGATATCAAACCCAATGATGATGTTGATAATCCTAAAGTTTTAGCAAAAATCACAAAACAATTTGAATCTTATCGAGAAGATTATAAAAATTATTATGAATCGCATAAAAGAGCGAATAGTCCAGCAATGAGAGATGCCAATCCTGTGGTGATTTTATACCCAGGAGTAGGTATGTTTACATTTGCTAAGAATAAATCAACCGCAAGAGTGGCTTCTGAATTTTATAGCAATGCCATTAATGTAATGAAAGGGGCGGAATCTATTTCAAAATATCAATCTCTACCTTTACAAGAAGCGTTTGATATTGAATATTGGTTATTGGAAGAAGCAAAATTGCAACGACAACCACCTGAGCAATTATTATCAAGAAAAATAGCGTTAGTAACTGGAGCTGGCGGTGGAATTGGCGGAGCTATCGCTCAAAAATTAGTAGCAAATGGAGCAGTAGTTGTTTTGACGGATATCAATGAAAAAAATCTTAAAATATCTGCATCTAAATTCAAAAAAGATGCCCATACCTTTGTAGTAAGCGATATTACCAAATCTAAATCTATTCAACAAGCATTTGATGCTGCTTGTTTGGAATTTGGTGGTGTCGATATTGTAGTACATAGTGCTGGAATTGCTATTTCAAAACCCATCGCTGAAACAGAAGAAAAAGATTGGGATTTGCTGCAAGATATTTTAGTGAAAGGACAGTTTCTGTTGGCAAAAATGGGAGCAAAAATTATGCGTCAGCAAAATCTAGGCGGAAATATCATCAATATTGCAAGTAAAAATGGCCTGGTTTCTGGTCCAAATAATGTAGCGTATGGAACTGCAAAAGCCGCCCAATTGCACATGTCAAGATTGTTGGCAGCAGAATTAGGTCCAGATGATATCCGTGTAAATACAGTAAATCCAGATGCCGTGATCGTGGGCAGTAAGATTTGGGAAGGAAAATGGGCAGCAGGGCGTGCGAAGGCTTATGGTATCAAGGTCGAAGATTTACCCGCTCATTATGCAAAACGAACTTTATTGAATAAAATCATTTTGCCACAGGACATAGCTGATGCAACTTATGCGGTATTGACACAAATGACAAAAAGTACTGCTTTGATTATTAATGTAGATGGGGGCGTTGCTCCTGCCTTTACAAGATAAAAACCAACTACAACATCATGAAAATAACAAAAAAGCAAATTACCGAAGTCAACAAACCTTTATTGAATCAACATAAAAAGGACTTTAAATATCTATCTGATAAATTAAAAAGTAAAGGCGTAAATGCCAATAAGATTGTTGATACTTTAAAAGATTATCAAATTGCTATTCCAAGTTGGGCATTGGGAGCTGGCGGAACTCGGTTTGGTCGTTTTGGATATGGTGGAGAACCAGGTGATTTATTTCAAAAAATATCTGACATTGGCGTAGTGCATGCTTTGACCCAATCAGCGGGGGCTGTTTCTCTTCATATTCCTTGGGATATCCCCAAAGATGTGAAAAAGATAAAAAAACATGCTGATAGTTTAGGTATTGTTTTTGACGCAATGAATTCAAACACATTTCAGGATCAAAAAGACCAAAAACACAGTTATAAATATGGATCTCTTTGTCATGTGGATAAAAAAGTGCGAAAACAAGCTGTGGATCACAACAAAGAAGTGATTGATTATGGAGTAGCTTTAGGCTCAAAATCTTTGACCGTTTGGTTGGCAGATGGATCTAATTTTCCGGGACAATTAAATTTTAGACGAGCATTAAATAATACTTTAGACAGTTTAAAGGCAATTTATAAACACTTACCCAAAGACTGGAAATTGTTTATTGAATACAAGCCTTATGAACCTAATTTTTACTCTATGGTCATTCAAGATTGGGGAACATCTTCCCTATTGGCAAAGGAATTGGGACCAAAAGCATATACATTAGTAGATTTAGGACATCACTTGCCCAATACAAATATCGAACAAATTGTAGGTACACTAATGTCTCGTGGCTTATTGGGTGGATTTCATTTTAACGATAGTAAATATGGAGATGATGATTTGACTGTTGGAGCAATTAAGCCTTATCAATTGTTTTTGATTTTTAATGAATTGGTTTATGGAATGGCAAATAATACGGCCAAAAACCCAATTCCTGCTTGGATGATTGATGCAAGTCATAATGTAAAAGATCCTTTAGAAGATTTGATGCAATCTTTAGATGCCATAGAAACAGCTTACGCAAAAGCACTTTTGATAGATCAAAAAGCCTTGGAAAAGGCTCAGATGAAAAATGATGTAGTAGCCTGTCAAAATATTTTAAAGACTGCCTACAATACAGATGTCACACCTATATTAATGGAAGCACGAAGAAAGTCAGGGGCAGCAATGTCTCCGATTGATGTTTATCGAACGATTGATGTTCGTCAGGCATTGATTGATGAGCGTGGGATGGATAATGCGGCTACGGGGTTGTAATCTTTATTATTAAATTGAAAAATCTTGTTAAGATGTTGAATTTTTTCAGCCAACATCTCAACAAGATTTGAATTGAACGTTTATTTTATAATCAATTTTTGATATGATATTGTATTATTAATTTCTAGTCCTACAAAATAAAGTCCAGGATTTAATTGATGAATATCAATATTACCACCTTGAAAATTTTCATAAGCATAAACTTGAATTCCAAGCGAATTCACAATAGATAGATTCCCCGATTGGGAATTATTAATAGTTATAAAATTTTGAGCTGGATTAGGAGCTATCGCCCATTTAATTTGGTCAATATTCTCTGTTTTTACAATACGCATTGACAGGAGATTTGGATCTTCTATTTTTGTTATACCAACGGTTGTTCCTATCCAAATATCATTATTTTCATCTTGAAATATAGTGGTTATTTTATTACTCAGTAATCCACTATTGTCTTTATTATAATTGTGCCATTCTCCAAATGCATAAACAAAAACACCCTTTTCGGTACCAAACCAAATACGTCCCAAATTGTCTTCCATAATACAAAATGCATCCATTATGGGTAAATCTGTAAAATATGTCCATTCGTCTCCATCTAAGACAGAAATTCCACCGTCCACATAAGTAAGGCCGCATTGATCTTGGTCAATATTTTGATCTATTCTAGTACACCAAATACGATTATTTGAATCTTTAAGAAGATCACTTACATTTTTACTAATATCTGTAGTTTTTTCCCATTCTATAGATTGCCCACCAAGAATGATAATTCCTTGTTTTTTTGAGCCAACAAATAGCAAATCATCTTTTTTAACCCCAGATGTTAGACTAAACCAAGATATTCCAGGCTTAAATGTTACCCAAGAATTTCCATCCTTATAGTAGGGCATATCAGCAATCATATAATAGACCCCATTTTCATCTTGAAAAAAGTCAAATACGGACTTTATATTAGAAATTGCTTCATCTTGGATTATAAGTTCTTCATCTTGAATATTTTCATCTTCATCAATAGATTGTAGTTGATTACGGTACATCCATATTTTATTGTTGTTGTCATTGAAGAATTTAGAATTTGGTTGATGTGTTAAAATACGCCAACTATTGACAGCCTTATTATAAGAATTTATTCCGCTTCTAGTACTAATTAAGATATTGCCCGCTTTGTCTTGATTGATATCCTTTATTAAATTATCGGATAAGCCGGTGGCAGAATAGAAAGTCCACTGGTTGTTATTGAATTGGGAAATACCATAACCTTTTTTAAAAAACCACATCTTATCATCGGACACAGATATTCTGTCATAAAGTCTGTTGTTAAATACTCCCTGTTTAGTAAACGAACCATTACTATATTGAATAATGTCTGCAACAATGTTACCACCATCACTATATGAAGTAAACCATATATCACCATTGCTTGTTTTATGAAGTGAATTGCAAATATAAATGTCATGCTCTGAACCAAAATACTCCGTATTGGATGCATTGTATTTGATAATTCCTTTTTCATACCCAATCCAAAGATTATCACCATCTGCCAATAGATTGAATGTATTATATATGTACGGAAAATCGGGTAGATTTAAGTCAATCAACTGCCACGATGTACCATCATATTTATAAAGCCCAGTATCCGTTAGCACCCAAAAATAATCATTCGTTGGTAAAATTTTTAAAATTGTTAAATCTTGGAGTGGATCAATGTCAATCATGTGCCATGATGTACCATCAAATGTAAAAAGCTCTTTATCACTTCTTAGCCAGATTTTATTTTGAAAAACTGCAATATTTTGAAAATCAATATTCTTATCAAAAACAGTAGAATCTCGCAAATTTGTCCATTGAGTACCATCATATCTTAAAATCATTTTTTTATATTCATAAACTGGAGGACATTGTTCGTTGTCAGCAATTCTTTTACTTCCATAACACCACAGCTCGTTATTGTCTAAAACAGCCAATTTTGATCTACGATTTACTACAAATTCTTTTGGAACATTAAATTTCTCTATTGCATCATTATTCTTAATGTGTAATAATTGAGAGAAATCTAGAATCCAAGCATCATCTTTTTACCAAGAGTAACATTGTTATTAAGACTCCCATAATCGCCATATTCAACAATCACATTATCTATGACCTTAAATAATATATAATGTCCGTGGTCATCCGATTTAATAAACCACGGATTTTTTTGGTTATCTAATCCTAAGATTCTAACATTAAAAGAATCTAATTGTGGAAAATGGGACCAAATATTATTTTCCAAATAGAAAAGACCTTTATTCTTATACGAAGTTACCCATGTTTTGCCATTACCAGATATAATGTTGCAAAAATTCCCCTGAATCTCACTTGTAGTGTTAATAGTTGTGAAATTAGTCCATGTCTGGCTCAACGAGAAAAATGGGATTAATAGTAAATAAAAAAGTAGATTTCGTTTCATTTTTATGAATTTTTCGTTTTTCAAGATTACAGTGTTATTTTACAGATAAAGTGTCTATCTAATTTATTACATCTGCATATTTAAAAAACCATTAAAGAATGAATGAATAATGGTTGGTACTGAAGTAGTTGTACCGTAACTCAAAATTATTCATTTTGTAAAATTCCGAGTTTCCATACAACCACTAATTATAAAGATTCCCCAAGTAGGGAAAGTGTTGCCTAGAGATATAAATAAATTTCATATTGACTTATTCGTTATCTGTGAACAAAAGGTTTGTCGTTTTGAAATAGCCCTTATCAATCCATACAACATTTCTTATATTTCATTTTATTATTAGTTAAATCTTAATTCGAGCTTTTTTAGGAGAAATCTGTGGCATCTTAAAACAAATTTAATATTTCCACAATGTGCATCATTTTTAACTGCTGTTTTGTTTTTTTAGCCACACCATCTAAATGCATCAAGCACGAAACGTCATTACTAATCAAAATTTCGGTAGGAGTATTTTTGATATATTTGATTTTATCCTGACCCATTTTTGTAGAAATAGCTTCTTCCAAAACCGCAAAAGTACCTCCAAACCCACAACATTCATCGGGTCTTTCGAAAGTATTTAAAGAAGTAGTATTTACTTTTTGCATTAAGATTTCTAGTTGATTGGTAGGTTTCCCATATCGTTCAGATGAGTGCCCAAGTCCTAAGCCCCGTAGGCTATGGCAACCCATGTGCAATGCTACTTGATGTGGAAAGTCAATTTGCGGCAATTTATCCAAGCAATGTTGAACTAAAAAGTCAATAATATCAATTGTATTGGATCTGATATTTTTAACATTTTTAGATTGTGGAAGAATATCATAATGCTGTTTTACATGTAGCGTACAACTCCCCGAAGGCATCACAACGAAGTCGTATCCAGCATAGGCATCTACATATTTTTCATAAACAGGGATGGCTTCATGTTCAAATCCTGAGTTGGCTATGGGTTGCCCGCAACAGGTTGCTGAAGTTGGAACATCTACATCAAAACCCAATTTGGTCAGCAATTCATAACTTGCAATACCCACTTGTGGATAAAATTGATCAATGTAGCAAGGAATGAATAAAGCTATTTTCATCTTTTAATTATTTTTCAACAGTTTGTACTTTTAAAATGGTATCAAAATGTTTTGGACTAAATAAATCGGGATTGATTGCTATCGCAGCACCTAGAGCAGACCCCGCAGCTACATCTGTAATTTTAAAAATAAATTGTGGTAATTCATGTGCCAACATTTTACAAAATACGTCATTTTTAGAAAATCCACCATCAATAAAGATAGTTTTGATATCTTTTGTATTTCCTAATGCTAATTTAATTGCATCAATTTGCCGTTGTACTATTTCAAACATCAATTGAAAATAAGCATCTTTAAAATTGGAAAAACTACTTAAAAATATATTTCGATTATCTGAATCATTTAAAGATGTAAATTGGAATGCTTTTTTATTATTATTTTTAGTTTTCAAATACAAATCTTTATCAAAAAGTATTGATTGATAATCATCCAGATTAGGTTTTTCTATATCAAAATGGTAATTCAAATTAGACAATTGTACTTCCAAGACCTTTCCTAAAAATAATCGAGATGCTTTGACTTGTTTGCCACTGATTCTCAAAAATTGAAGTACATCTTTCTGTAATTCATCTAAAGTCAATACTTCGGTATTAAAAGGATTTAAGGTAATGCACCAAGTGCCTGTTGAGATTAACATAAAAGGCTCTTTTACTCCAAAAAGGTAGGGGATGAGTGCAGCAGAACTATCATGCAGTCCTGTTCCGACTATTGTTTTTTTATCAGAAACATGTGTATATGTGGTACGACCATTCACTATTTTGGGCAACAATTTTGTTAAATCTTCATCTTCTACCCATTGATGATAATCCATTTTTTCATAATCCCAAAGAGCCGAATGACAACCAATACTGGTATATTCACTTATCAATTGACCATGTAAAAGAAATCCACAATAGTTAGGAAAATGCAATGAATACTTCCATTTATCCCATAAAAATTGTTTTTCATTTTTAATCCATAAAAGCTGCAATCCTGAATTAAGAAAATCTAAGGCAGGAGAAGCGGTTTCTCTTGAAAAATTATCTTTTCCACCATATTTTTGATAGAACTCATCAAAGTAGTTTTCTTTTACTTTTTTAAGGTAGTTGTATAATGGAGATATAGGATTTAGATTTTCATCCAAATGAACTAAAGAAGCCCCGTAGGTTGCGAAATTAACTCGAGTAATATTGTGGCTAGCGGAGAAACGTTTATAGGTAGCTACAATCCATTTTGAAAGATATTTCAGATCATCACAAGGAAAATTATCTTCATCCCAAATTTCTACAATTTTAATTTCATCTTTTTCAATGACTTCAAAATTCTCATCAAATAAGAAGCATTTCTTATTTGTCTTTCCAATGTCAAAGATAAGGGTGATGTCCATTATTATACTTTAGTTTTCTATAAATAATCAGCTAAGGTAGAATAATTTTCGTTCTTTGACAAATCTCTTGGAAAAGACTACAAACTAAAGATAAGTGATCAATTAAAAAGATTTTATTGCAACTAAAACAATATTAGAAATTAGAAATGATCTTGACTTAGAAATTAAAATTTCTGTTTAGGAATCTTCACCAAATATTTTTTTCCTTTTGCGTTGGTTAGTTTTGTTGAGATAATCCAAGGATTATAGATTTTCAGTATTCGATAACTAATTCCATTTTGATTGGCAAAATCCCCCCAGTTTTCAACAGTTTTTTCAACAGCTAAATAAATAAAATCGTCTAAAGGTTTATATAAGTTTTGTGGATTTACTTGGAAACCATAATTTTCTGGATGTGTCATCAATTCTTTAATCGCCACTAATCTGAAATAATATCTCATTGTTTCTTGATTGAGATTTAGGTCAAAAAAGTTGGTTTGTTTCTGTTTCTTTAAATTTTTGTTAAGACCACCACCGCCCATATTGTATGCGGCTGCAGCCAATGACCAAGTACCGAATCTATTTTTCAATTTCAACAATAAATCACACGCCGCTTGAGTAGCTTTTTCAACATGATATCGTTCATCAATTTCTCCTGTGATTTGTAAATGGTAATCTTTTCCTGTTCCCTTCATAAATTGCCAAAGTCCTTTTGCACCTGCGGGAGAAGTTACATTGCGCAGACCACTTTCAGCGACAGCTAGATATTTAAAGTCATCAGGAATTCCATTTTTGGCTAGAATTGGTTCTATCATTGGAAAATATCTATTCGCCAATTTCAAGTAGGACAAAGTTTTTGAATGCCAATAAGTACCTCTTAGTAATTCACGATCCAAACGTTCCATTACATCAAATTGCTCGATAGGAACAATTTCATCGGCAAAGAAGAATTGCTTGGTAGAATAATCTACGGGTTTTATGATTTGTGGAAGGACATTGATGTCATTGTCTACGACTTTATCAACTTTTAGCGAATCACTTGAAAATGAGCCAAATAGAGCGAAAGATAGGAATCCCGCAAGGACAATTACGTAATAAGATATTATTTTAATTTGCATGGAATATTTTTTAATGTTTCTAATGTATCATTATGAACGTGGTTTTTTGAAAATAGGTACAGTAGAACATGCTTCTCCGTACATAATTGATTTTGCGTAGGGTTTTAAGCATTTTGCTATTTCTAAATATGCTGCGGCATCCACTTCTCGTTTTCCACATCCTTTGACAATGATTCTTTTATCTTGATATTGGGCATAATCAATTTGAGAAAGGGTGCGTAATAAATCAACGAAGTAATACTGGTTTTCAGTTCCAACAAAGACATCTTTAACATATTCTTCAGCTTTGACGGCTACCAACATGAATGCCCACTTTGGAATAATTGCGTCAACGGAGCATTGTACCAATAACGTTTTGTTTTGATATTGAGTCCAATCATGATTATCTAAATCATTTCGAAAATCTTTTTCTTTAAGAATCATTTCCATAAATAGAAAATTCTTAATATCAAGGATTGCTATTGGATCTGTAGAAAGGAGCTGTTCTAAATCAATATTAACCAATCCACTATTTGCAATTCTATTGACCAATGGTTTATTTGTATTCATACTTTAATTATTTGATTAGAAACTGTACTAAGAATCTGTGAAAAATAAATGACCATCTACTTAGATTCTGAACATTTATATCTACACAGTTCCTAAAGGAACAAAATGCTCTATACAAAGGTTTAATCCAAATCTAGATCCACATTTTCTTCGTTGGTATTTTCTTCTTCGATAACAATTTCATTTTTTTCAATTAGAGATTCTAAAGGATTTTCACTATTTGAATTTTCTTGATTTTCAACCGAATCATCATTTTTGTTATCAACAATCGATTTTTCAATTGATTCTTCGATAGGAGCGGGTTCTCCAATAGTATTATCTACTTCTTTAAAATCTTTTGGTTTTGGTAAAGCAGACAAGTCTTTTAATCCAAAATAGTCCATGAATTTTATTCCTGTTCCATACAAAAGTGGACGTCCTGGACCATCACTTCTTCCTGTGATGGCTACGAGTTCTTTTTCCAAGAGTTTTTTCATAGCGTAATCACAAGAGACGCCTCTAATTTTTTCGATTTCGCTACGAATGATAGGTTGTTTATAGGCAATAATAGCTAAGGTTTCAATAGCAGAACGAGATAGTCGTTTTTTTGTAATTTGTTTCAGGAAAGTGCCGACCACATTATGATAAACACCTTTAGAAAGAAACTGAAATCCTTTTGAAATTTCAACTAATTCAAATGAGAATTCGTCTTTTTGATATCGTTTTTTTAAATTTTCGATAGAAGCGATTAAGTCATCTTTTTTGAATTTGGTTTTAAAAACTTCTTCAAGACAAGTTTTGATTTGCTGCAAAGAGATAGGTTCTTTAGCTGTAAAAATCAGGCTTTCAATATTTTGATCTAAGTATTTCACCTCTTTAAAATTGAGAATTAGGAATTATGAATGTAGTATTTCTACTACGTTTTGCGAAAATACAGTCTTTTTTTTGTAAATATTGAATTTTTGCGATAATTTGATGTATTATTAATTTCAATATATATCTTTGCTACAAATTAACCAACTATGCAAACTTTCAAAGAATTACAATCCCTGTATTTAGGATATCTTAATACGGAAATCATTACGAAATCTCCTCTAGGACTATATGAACCTGTTAATTATATCATGAATCTTGGTGGAAAACGCATCCGACCAGTGTTAGCCTTAATGAGCTATAATCTATTTCAAGAAGATATTGAAAAAGCACTTCCCTTAGCCCATGCTATTGAAATGTTTCATAATTTTAGTTTAGTACACGATGACATTATGGATGAAGCAGAATTGCGACGTGGAAAACCTTCTGTTCATCATAAATATGATATTAATACTGGGATTCTTTCAGGAGATGTTATGATGATTAAAACTTATGAATATTTGGCAAGTTTAAAATCAGAACGAACATTAGATATTATTTCTACCTTTAATCGTGTGGCGAGAAAGGTCTGCGAAGGACAACAAATGGATATGGATTTTGAAACTAGGAATGACGTAGAAATATCAGAGTATTTGACCATGATTGAGTATAAAACTGCTGTTTTATTAGCTGGAGCTTTAAAAATGGGTGCTATTTTAGGTAATGCTTCCTCCGATCAATGTGATTTATTGTGGGAATATGGAATTAATATTGGTCTTGCTTTTCAGTTGCAGGATGATATTCTCGATGTTTATGGTGATCCTGAAACTTTTGGAAAAAAGATAGGTGGAGATATTGTTCAGAATAAAAAAACTTTCTTGATGTTGTCTTTAGTAGCAAGTATGAAGTATGATGACAATCAAATATTTAGTACAACAGCAACTTTGAATGCTGAGGATAAAATTAGTAAAGTCAAAGCTTTATATAATAAATATGGAATAAAAGATCTTGCTGAAGCAAAAATGAATACATATTACCAAAATGCTCAAGCAGCATTAAAGAAGCTAAATTTAGATTCGCATAAAAATAAAAGAGAAATCGAAATGCTAGCTGGTAAATTGATGAATAGAGTTTCCTGAAAAAAAGTGGGATTAACACACATAAATGTCGTTAATCCCCTCACACTATGAAACACTATTTTCTTAAGTTCAAATTTCGATGTGGTAAAAGTATATAATTGTTTTGTAACGTGCAAATTATTTTCATACTTTTTTCCGTATTATACTTTTTTTTAATGTATTTATGTGAAAACCTTACAATTCCACCAGTTTTTTTCAATGATTGCGTCATTTTTTTATAAAATTTTATTGCTGGTGTATTCCAATCTAGTACTTGCCATTTAACTAGTTTGGCGTTATCTTGTTTCACTAATTGCAATAAAAAATTCATAAGTTGCTGACCTATACCTAGTTTACGGTAGTTTTTTTCAATAACAAAGTCTTCTAAATGTATCATTTTTCCTTTCCATGTTGAATATGCCGTGTAGTATAACATCATTCCTTTAACATCAGCATCTATTTCTGCAACGATAATTTTGAAAAGTCCATCATTATAATCTCTATAATAATCTTCAAGTGTAGCTGTTACTGCATTTGGTTCATTTTCATAGATGGCTAATGTATGGACTAGCTCATGAATTTTTGGAAGATCGCTTGACTTACCATGTCTGATATGTATATTCATATTTTGAATGATTATTTTCCATAATAAAGATGTAATAATACAATATAAATCTCGCATTTTAAGAAATATTTTTAGATGAAAGTCTTCACTATTTTATTTTTATTAAAATAATTTCAATTTGGACTTTGTTTTAAAGAAAAATAATCTTATCTTTGCATTCGTTTTCGAAGATAAGGCTATAATTTTAGTAATTTCAGTAGCTTTTTATCGTAAAACAGAATTGAAATTGTACTAATAACTTATAATTAAATATAAAAAATATGCCTACAATTAATCAACTTGTCCGTAAAGGCAGAAAGAAAATTGTTGAAGCTAGTAAATCAAGAGCTTTGGATTCATGCCCTCAAAAGAGAGGTGTATGTACTCGTGTATATACTACGACTCCAAAGAAACCTAATTCAGCTTTGAGAAAAGTGGCTAAGGTTAGATTGACAAACGGAATTGAAGTGATTTGTTATATCCCGGGAGAAGGGCATAATTTGCAAGAGCACTCGATTGTACTTGTACGTGGTGGTAGAGTAAAAGATTTACCTGGGGTACGATATACAATTGTAAGGGGTGCATTGGATACGGCTGGTGTTGGTGATAGAACACAAAGTAGATCTAAATATGGTACGAAAAGACCTAAAAAATAATTTGAATTTATATAATACAATATAAAAGAATAAAGAAATGCGTAAACGACAACCGAAAGAGCGAATCATAAAGCCTGATCCTAGATATGGAGATGAATTGGTAACTACTTTTGTTAATAATATGATGAAGGAAGGTAAAAAAAGTTTAGCTTTCACTATCTTTTATGATGCAATGGATAAAATCAAAGATCGTATGGATGAAGATCCTCACGCGGTGTGGAAAAAAGCATTAAATAATGCAATGCCACAAGTAGAAGTGCGTAGTAAAAGAATAGGGGGGGCAACTTTCCAAATTCCAACGCAAATTCGAGCAAAAAGAAAAATTGCTATCGGTATGAAATGGCTAATTAGTTTTGCAAGAAAGAGAAGTGGTAAAGGAATGGCTGAAAAATTAGCTGCTGAATTAATGGCTGCTAGTAAAGGGGAAGGGGCAGCAGTAAAAAGAAAAGAAGATACTCATAGAATGGCTGAAGCAAATAGAGCTTTCGCGCATTATTCTTAAGAGTTAATTTATAATCCATAATAATAAGAAATAGTATTTAATCATGGCAAAGAACAGTCTTAAACATTTAAGAAATATTGGAATCGCAGCTCACGTAGATGCAGGTAAAACTACAACAACAGAGCGGGTGTTATACTATACAGGTATTAGCCATAAGATTGGTGAAGTGCATGATGGTGCTGCTACTATGGATTGGATGGAGCAAGAGCAGGAGCGTGGTATCACGATTACTTCTGCTGCAACGAAAACAACTTGGTTATGGGCAGGACAAGAATATGATATTAATATTATTGATACTCCAGGTCACGTTGATTTTACTGTTGAAGTAGAAAGATCTTTGCGTGTATTGGATGGTGTTGTAGCTTTGTTCTGTGCAGTTTCTGGGGTTGAGCCTCAATCTGAAACAGTTTGGAGACAAGCGGATAGATATAAAGTGCCTAGAATTGGATTCGTTAATAAAATGGATAGATCTGGGGCTGATTTTTTTAATGTTGTAAATGATGTTAAAGAAAAATTAGGAGCAAATGCTGTTCCTCTACAGATACCAATTGGGGCTGAAGAAACTTTCGTAGGAGTGGTTGATTTAGTAACCAATGAAGCAATCATTTGGAATGAAGAAGATAAAGGAATGACTTATGACGTTGTTGATATTCCTGAAGATTTGGTCGATGTGGTTGCTGAATATAGAGAAAAACTGTTTGAAGCAGTAGCAGAATATGATGACGCTTTGATGGAAAAGTTTTTTGTTGATCCTGAAAGTATTACTGTAGATGAAGTAAGAGCTGCCGTAAGAGCTGCTGTTATTGATATGAGTATGACACCTATGATGTGTGGGTCTGCCTTTAAAAATAAAGGAGTTCAAGCTGTTTTAGATGCAGTTTGTCTTTATATGCCTTCTCCATTGGATATTGATGCAATTGTTGGTATAGATCCGAATACAGAAGAACCTATACAAAGAAAACCATCTGAGGATGAACCTTTCTCCGCTTTGGTTTTTAAAATCGCAACAGATCCTTTCGTTGGACGTTTGGCTTTTTTTCGTACTTATTCTGGCACATTAGACGCTGGTTCGTATGTTTTGAATACAAGAACTGATAAAAAGGAACGTGTATCAAGAATTTATCAAATGCACTCAAATAAGCAAAATGCTATTCCGGGTGTAAGAGTGGGGGATATTGCTGCCGCAGTTGGATTTAAAGATTTAAGAACTGGGGATACAATTTGTGATTTAGCTCATCCAATTGTTTTGGAAAGTATGACTTTCCCTGAACCAGTAATCGGTATTTCTATAGAACCTAAAACTCAAAAGGATTTAGATAAATTAGGTATGTCTTTAGCAAAATTGGCTGAAGAAGATCCTACTTTTAAAGTAAGATATGATGAAGAATCTAACCAAACTATTATTAGTGGTATGGGAGAACTTCACTTGGAAATTATTGTAGATAGATTGAAAAGAGAGTTTGGCGTAGAATGTACTCAAGGTAAACCTCAAGTGAGTTACCGTGAAGCATTGACTGTCCAAGTGGAACATAGAGAGCGTTTGAAAAAACAATCTGGGGGATCAGGATTATTCGCAGATATGGAATTTGAATTAGGTCCTGCTGATGAAGAATTTTTGGAATCAGAAGATTTTACTTCTGGAAAAGAAAAACTTCAATTTGAATGGGCTATCGTTGGTGGTGCTATTGATAAAAACTATGTAAAGCCAATTCGAGACGGGTTTAGAGCAATGATGTCAAATGGTATTTTAGCTGGATACAATATCGATAGTATGAAAGTTAAAGTATTTGATGGATCAATGCACAGTGTGGATTCAAAACCAATTGCCTTTGAATTATGTGCTAAGGAAGGGTTTAGATCAGCAGCAAAATCTTGTAAGCCGGTTTTAATGGAGCCAATTATGAAATTGGAAGTTATTTCTCCTGATGAATATGTTGGATCTGTAATTGGTGACTTGAATAGAAGACGTGGATTGCCGAAAGGGCAAGATACTAGAACTGGAGGTGTGATCGCTATTCAAGCTGATGTACCATTATCTGAAATGTTTGGATATGTTACTGAATTAAGAACAATTACTGCGGGTAGAGCAAGCTCTACAATGGAATTTTCGCATTATAGTCCTGTACCAAAAGGATTGGCTAAGGAAATAATCGAAGCAGCAAATAGTTAAAAAAGAATACAGATGGTAGTCATCTTTTTGAGGATGACTATCTTTTATAATATTATTAATAAAGTATAAACTGGGATATGAATCAGAAAATTAGAATCAAACTTCGTTCTTACGACCACAATTTGGTGGATAAATCAACGGAGAAAATTGTGAAGACTGTACGTAACAGTGGTGCAGTTGTCGCAGGACCGATTCCTCTGCCCACGGAGAAAAAAATATTTACTGTGCTAAAATCACCGCACGTCAATAAAAAATCTCGTGAGCAGTTTCAATTGAGAATACACAAAAGGTTAATTGAAATTTTTGCGCCAACTCAAAAAACTGTAGATGCATTGTCTAAGTTAGAGTTGCCAAGCGGGGTGGATATTCAAGTCAAATTGACGTAATATATCTCTTCTTTGTGGATTTTTTTTATTACTTTCGTGCTGCATTTTAAAATGCACTACACTTAAGTAGTAAATCGAGTTAAAATTAATTTATAGGATTTGGACTTTTAGTATAGAAGTCTTGTCTTTAATTTATAAAACTAATTATCGTGAACGGATTAATTGGTAGAAAATTAGGTATGACTAGTATCTTTACTGATGGCAAGCAGGTTGCTTGTACAATTGTTGAGATGGGGCCATGTGTAATTACCCAAGTTAAAACTACAGAAACTGATGGCTATAATGCCCTTCAGTTAGCTTTTGATGAAGCTAAAGAGAAGAATACATCAAAGCAATTGATGGGACACTTCAAAAAAGCTAATACTACAGCAAAAAGAAAAGTTGTTGAATTTAGAAACTTTGATTTGGATAGCCTTGTAGTTCCTGAAGGGGCAGATGCTGTGGCTAAAGGTTTAGGAGATACTTTATCTGTAGATGATGTGTTTGCTAAAGGAGATTACGTTGATGTAACGGGAACCTCTAAAGGTAAAGGTTTTCAGGGGGTTGTGAAAAGATACAACTTTAAAGGTGTAAATGATGCAACACACGGTCAACATAATAGACAAAGAGCTCCTGGATCAATCGGTGCTGCTTCTTATCCTGCAAGAGTATTTAAAGGTATGAGAATGGCTGGACGTATGGGGGGAACCCAAATAAGAATTGTTAACTTAGAAGTTTTAGAAATTTTAAGTGAAAAGAACCTAATATTAGTTAAAGGTGCAATTCCAGGACATAAGGGGGCTTATGTAATAGTACAGAAATAAATTCAAGAAGAATAAAGAAAATTTATTATAATGAAACTTGATGTTTTTAATATAAACGGTGAAAAAACAGGTAAATCTGTTGATCTTCCAGAAGAAATTTTTGGTGTAGATCCTAATGAGCATACTGTATATTTAGCGGTTAAGCAATATCTTGCAAATCAGAGACAAGGTACTCATAAGTCTAAGGAAAGAGGAGAAATCCAAGGTTCTAGAAAGAAAATTAAAAGACAAAAGGGTACGGGTACTGCAAGAGCAGGGGATATTAAATCTCCTATATTTAGAGGGGGTGGACGTATTTTCGGTCCAAGACCTAGAACGTATGGGATTAAATTGAATAAAAAAGTTAGAGCTTTGGCTCGTAAATCAGCTTTAAGTTCAAAGATGGCAGAAGGTAAAATTATGATTATTGAAGATTTTACATTTGATGCACCTAAAACTAGTCAATTTGTTAACGTTGTTAAGAATTTGAAATTAGGGAATTCTCGAACTTTGTTTGTAACTGGAGATCATGACAAGAATTTATACCTTTCTAGTCGTAATTGTCCTAAAGCTTCAGTAATGAATGCAAAAGATTTGAATACATACGAAATCTTGCGATCCAATTCTTTAGTTTTTGCTGAGTCTAGTATTCAAGCAATGAAAGAAATATTTTCATAAATATTCCTTAGTTGGAATGAAAGAATTTTGAAATGAAAAAAAGAATTTTAATTAAAGCCTTGTTTACAGAAAAAACTGAAAAGTTGACTGACAAATTCGGAAAGTACACTTTCATAGTGAGCAAAGATGCTAATAAAATTGAAATCAAAAAAGCAGTTGAAGATACCTTTAATGTAGGTGTTAAAAAAGTGAATACGTTGATTATGCCGGGTAAAAGCAAAGTGCGTAATACTAAAACTGGTTTAGTGAAAGGAAAAACATCTTCATTTAAAAAGGCAATTATTACCTTGAATGAAGGAGAAGAATTAGATTTCTTCGGAAGTGATGAAGAATAATTAACAGCTTTTGCTGATAACTATAAATTTTTTTTAAAATGGCAGTTAAGAAGTTTAGTCCAATAACTCCGGGCTTAAGACATAAGGTGGCAAATACCTTTGCTGAAATTACGGAAAGTAAACCTGAAAAAAGTTTGCTAGCACCTATCAAAAGAAAAGGTGGTAGAAATAGAACAGGAAAAATGACACACCGTCATCGTGGTGGTGGGCATAAAAGAAGATATCGTATCATGGATTTTAAAAGATCTAAGGATGGAATGACTGCTACAGTTAAATCTATTCAGTATGATCCGAATCGAACTGCTTTTATCGCTTTACTTGAGTATCAAGATGGAACAAAGACTTATATTATTGCTCCAGATGGATTACAAGTGGGGGCTGAAGTTTTGTCAGGAGTGGGTGCTCCAATTAAAGTAGGAAATACACTTTTTTTAAGTGAAATTCCTTTCGGAACAATCATTCATGCTATTGAAATGCAACCAGGTAAAGGCGCAAGTATTGCTCGAAGTGCGGGTACTTATGCTACTTTGATGGGACGTGAAGATAAATACGCAATTGTAAAGTTGCCTTCTGGTGAAGTTAGAAAAATCTTAGAAACTTGTAGAGCAACTATTGGTTCTACTTCTAATGGAGATCACAGTTTGGAGATTTCAGGTAAGGCGGGTAGATCAAGATGGAAAGGTAGAAGACCAAGAGTAAGAGGGGTTGCAATGAATCCGGTAGATCACCCGATGGGTGGTGGTGAAGGTAAAGCTTCAGGGGGACATCCTCGTTCTAGAACTGGTATCATGGCCAAAGGACAAAAAACTAGAAATCCGAATAAATATTCAAATAGATTGATAGTTACTAAAAGAAAGAAAAAATAATTTTTAAAGCATAATTTTAATACTAAAAATAATGGCTCGATCAATTAAGAAAGGACCTTACGTATTTCACAGATTAATTAAAAAAGTGGAAGCTGCTCAGGAATCAGGAAAGAAAAGTGTGATCAAAACTTGGTCTAGAAGTTCTATGATTTATCCAGGTATGGTCGGTTTAACTATCGCTGTGCATAACGGGAAAACATTCGTTCCAGTTTTTGTTACAGAAAATATGGTAGGTCATAAATTAGGAGAATTTTCACCAACTCGTAACTTTAGAGGTCACGGCGGAGGTAAAAAGAAATAATAATAATTTTTAAATAAGGAGAAATCCTTAGTATAAAAGTATAATATAATGGAAGCAATTGCAAAGCTGAAAAGTTGTCCAATGTCACCTCGTAAAATGAGATTAATGGTTGACTTAATTCGTGGAAAAAATGTGACTGAGGCTTTAGATATTCTAAAATTCTCAAAAAAAGAAGCTAGTATTTGGTTAGAAAAACTTTTACTTTCTGCCATAGCAAATTGGGAATACAAGAATGAAAATGCTTACGAAGCTGATGATTTTGATTTGTATGTGAAAACTGCATTTTCTGATGGTGGTACTTCATTGAAAAGATTTAGACCTGCTCCACATGGTAGAGCGCATAGAATTCGTAAAAGAACAAATCATGTTACATTGATTGTTGAGAATAGAATTAAAATTGATGCTGAAAAGGTTTCTAATCAAGAAGAAGCAGTTGTTGCAGAATAAAAAAAATTGAAAGTAATTTAAAATAATTAAAATGGGTCAAAAGACAAATCCAATTGGTAATCGTTTAGGTATCATTCGTGGCTGGGATTCAAACTGGTTTAGTGGTACAAAGTCGTATGCTGAGAATATCGTGGAAGACGAAAATATACGTAGATATTTGAAAGCAAGGATTAATCAAGGTGGTATTTCAAAGATTGCAATTGAAAGAACTTTGAAAAGAATTACCATTACGATTCATACTTCTAGGCCTGGTATTATTATCGGTCGGGGTGGGTCTGAAGTAGATAGAATTAAGGCGGAGGTAAAGAACATTTCTGGATCTGATATTCAAATCAATATTGTTGAAATTAGAAAGCCAGAAATGGATGCTACCATTGTTGGTGAATCTGTTGCTCGACAAATCGAAGGACGTATTAGTTACAAAAGAGCTATTAAAATGGCTATTCAGGCTTGTAGACGATCTGGTGGTGAAGGAATAAAAATTCGAGTTTCTGGACGTTTGAATGGTGCGGAAATGGCTAGATCTGAAGAGTTTAAAGAAGGAAGAACGCCTTTGCATACTTTTAGAGCTGATATTGATTATGCACTTGTTGAAGCTTTGACCATCTATGGTAAAATTGGAATTAAAGTGTGGATTTATAAAGGAGAAGTATTAGGAAAAAGAGATCTTTCGCCTAATGTGCCATCTCGAAATGATAAGAAAAGAGGAAGAGGAAACGACAGACGTAGAAATAATCGTCGTAGTTAGACTTTTAAATAAAATTATTGTACCTTTGCCAAGCTTTTTAAAAAGCGTGAATTAATAGGTATTGAAATCATAAATATTTAAGTAATGTTACAGCCGAAAAGGACGAAATATCGTAAAATGCAAAAAGGTAGAAATACTGGATTAGCATATAGAGGAAGTAGTATCTCATTTGGGTCATTTGGTTTGAAATCTTTGGATTTTGGAATGATTACAAATAGACAGATAGAAGCTGCCCGTATCGCGATGACGAGATACATGAAAAGAGAAGGTAAAGTTTGGATTCGAATTTTTCCAGACAAACCAATGACTTCTAAACCAGCTGAAGTTCGTATGGGTAAGGGTAAAGGAGCTTTGGATCATTATGTGGCCCCAGTACAACCAGGAAGAATTATGTTCGAAATGGATGGTGTACCTTACGAAACTGCAAAAGAGGCGTTAAGATTGGCAGCACAAAAGTTACCTGTTCTTACTAAGTTTGTTGTAAGACGTGATTTTTAATAATTTGACATTTATAATATTTTAATAATGGCATCAAAGAAATTTTTAGAACTGCAAGATTTGTCTGTAGATGATTTGAAAGGAATCTTATCAGAAAGAGAAGCGGAGTATAATAATATGAAATTTGAGCATTCAATGGATGGTTTACAAAATCCTTTAGAATTGAGAGAGTCTCGTAGAGATGTAGCTCGAATTAAAACAGAATTGGGTCGTAGAGTTCTGGCTGAAGCTAGTGATGAGTTCCTAGCTGGTCGTTCAAAGATTCGAAGAAGAAGAAGAAAAAAATAATAATAGATAATAAGTCTAAATTTAGTTGCTAATGGCATCAAATAGAAAAACAAGAGTTGGGGTAGTTACTAGTGACAAAATGGATAAAACCATTACTGTCACTGTTGAAAGAAAGCTAAGACACCCTATGTACGGAAAGTTCGTAAAGAAACATAAAAAATTCACCGCACATGATGAAGCTAATTCATGTAATGAAGGGGATTTGGTTAAAATTGTGGAATCACGTCCTTTAAGTAAAAAGAAAAGATGGAGATTGCTTGAAGTAATCGAAAAAGCAAAATAAGTTCAGTCTTATTTTATATGTTTTGAAAATATTTAAATAAAAGATTATGATACAGCAGGAATCAAGACTAAATGTCGCAGATAATAGCGGTGCAAAGGAAGTACTTTGTATAAAAGTGCTAGGTGGATCTAAACGTAGATATGCGTCAGTGGGCGATACTATAGTTGTTACTGTAAAACAAGCTACTCCGAACGGTGTGAAAAAAGGTACCGTTTCTAAAGCTATCGTTGTAAGAACAAAACAAGCTATTAGAAGAAAAGATGGTTCATATATCAGATTTGATGATAATGCTGTTGTTTTACTAAATGCATCTCTTGATCCAATTGGAACTCGTGTATTTGGTCCTGTAGCAAGAGAATTAAGAGAAAGAGATTATATGAAGATTGTTTCATTGGCACCAGAAGTGCTTTAGAATATCATTAGGATGTCAAAAAATAATACAAGTAAGCGATTTGCTCCAAAGTTTAAAATTAAAAAAGACGATATGGTTATCGTTATCGCTGGAGCTGACAAGGGTAAAGAAGGTAAAGTTTTGGAAGTAATTCCTGCTAAGAATAGAGCCGTTGTCGAAGGAGTTAATGTTAGAAAAAAACACATGAAACCTTCTGAAAATAATGAAGGGGGTATTCAAGATATTACTTTATCTGTGCATATCTCTAACTTAATGGTGGTTGATCCTATAACAGGTGAACCAACAAGAATAGGAAGAAAATTAGTGGACGGCAAAATCGTTCGTTATTCTAAAAAATCTGGAGAAATTATAAAATAATGAGTTACGTACCAAGATTTAAATTAAAATATGATAATGAAGTCGTTCCTAAATTAATGGAGCAGTTTCAATATAAATCATCAATGCAAGTACCTAAATTGGTAAAGATTTCTTTAAACCAAGGTGTAGGAGATGCTACTCAAGACAAAAAATTAGTGGATACTGCTGTTAAGGAAATGTCTACTATTGCAGGTCAACAAGCAGTTCCAACTGTTGCACGTAAATCTGTCTCAAACTTTAAGTTGAGAGAAGGTATGAATATTGGTGCTAAAGTTACTTTGCGAAAGGAGAGAATGTATGAGTTTCTTGATCGTTTGGTTACGGTAGCTTTACCTCGAGTAAGAGACTTTAGAGGAATTAATGATAAAAGTTTTGACGGAAGAGGTAATTATTCTTTTGGTGTGCAAGAACATATCATTTTTCCTGAAATTGATTTAGATAAAGTTAGTAGAATCACTGGTATGAATGTTACTTTTGTAACTACTGCTAAGACAGATGCAGAAGCATTGGCCTTGTTGAAGGCTTTAGGGGTTCCTTTTAAAAATCAGAAATAGTTAAATAGCAATAATTATGGCTAGAAAAGCAATAATCGCAAGAGAGCGAAAACGAGAACGAATGGTGGCTAAGTATGCTGAATTAAGAAAACAGTTGAAAGATGCTGGGGACTGGGAAGCTTTAGATAAGTTGCCTCGTAACTCTAACAAAATTAGATTACACAATAGATGTAAACTAACAGGTAGACCAAAAGGGTACATGAGAATGTTTGGCATCTCTAGAGTAACTTTTAGAGAAATGGCATTGGCAGGTAAAATTCCAGGTGTTACTAAGGCCAGCTGGTAATTTTTTAAATAAGTAAAATAAAAACTGAAACTAATGGTAGTTACAGATCCAATTGCAGATTATCTTACTAGAATTCGTAATGCCCAAATGGCAAATAAGCGAGTAGTGGAGATTCCTACATCTAAAATGAAAAAAGGTATAACTGAGATCTTATATGATCAAGGTTTTATTTATAGATATAAATTTGATGACTCTGTTCCAAATAGGGGCGTTATCAAAATCGCTTTAAAATATGATCCTGCTACTAAGGAACCAGTTATTAAAAAATTGGGAAGAATTAGTAAGTCTGGTTTGAGAAAATATGCTAAAGCTACAGAAATTCCAAGAATCATTAATGGGTTGGGATTATGTATTGTCTCTACATCAAAGGGTTTGATGTCTGACAAACAAGCGAAAAAAGAAAATTTAGGTGGTGAATTGTTGTGCTACGTTTACTAGAATTTACCTTTAAAATTATATAAGTTATGTCAAGAATAGGAAATGTTACAATTAGTATTCCTGCTGGAGTGGAAATATCAATTAGCAAAGGAAATCTTATAACTGTAAAAGGTTCTAAAGGTGAATTAGTTCAACAGGTTGATCAAGATTTATCAGTATCTATTGAAGATGGTGTTTTATCCGTGTCAAGACCTACTGATCAAATTCGTCATAGAGCAATGCATGGTCTTTATCGTTCATTAATCAATAACATGATTATTGGTGTTAATGAAGGGTATAAAAAGGTGCTTGAATTGTGGGGGGTTGGATATAGAGTTGCAAATAAAGGGCAATTGTTAGAGCTTGGTTTGGGGTATTCTCATCCAATTTATTTCTCTGTACCGGATGAAGTTAAGGTTGAAACAGAAATGGTGAAAGGGCAAAAACCTACCATTATTTTAACATCACATGATAAGCAGTTGATTGGCCAAATAGCCGCTAAAATTAGAGCTTTTAGAAAACCAGAACCTTACAAAGGAAAAGGTATTAGGTTTAAAGGTGAAGAAATTAGAAGAAAGCAAGGTAAAACTGCTGGATAATATTTTTGATTTAAAAAGAGTAGGAAAATGGGATTGTCCAAAAAAGAAATTAGACAAAAAATTCGTTATAGAATTCGAAAAAAAGTTAGTGGTACTAGTGAAAGACCTAGATTAGCTGTTTTTCGAAGTAATAAATCTATCTATTGTCAATTAATTGATGATGTGAATGCTAAGACTTTAATGTCTGCATCTTCAAATATGAAGGAGATTAGTAATGAAAGTAGTAAAGTAGATCAAGCTAAAGCCGTTGGTAAGCTTTTAGGTGAAAAGGCGTTAGCAGGTAATATTAATCAGTTTGTCTTCGATCGAGGAGGGTTTTTGTATCATGGTCGTGTTAAAGCATTGGCTGACGGTATTAGAGAAGCTGGTGTTCAAATTTAATATATTAATTTATATTGCAAATATTTAAGTAATGGCAAGATACGATAAAAAAGTAAAACCAGCAGAATCAGACTTGAAAGAAAAGTTGGTTACTGTAAATAGAGTTACTAAGGTTACCAAAGGGGGACGAACTTTTAGTTTTGCAGCAATTGTTGTTGTGGGTGATGGTAAAGGTACCGTAGGACATGGTTTAGGAAAAGCAAGAGAAGTTTCAACTGCAATCTCTAAAGCAGTGGATGATGCTAAAAAGAATTTGGTGAAAGTTCCAATTTGGAAAGGCACTATTCCACACGCACAAAGAGGTAAATATGGAGCTGGAAAAGTTTTGATCAAGCCAGCTTCTGAAGGTACAGGAGTAATTGCTGGTGGAGCAATGAGAGCTGTTTTGGAAATCGCTGGTATTCATAATGTATTAGCAAAATCCCAAGGTTCTTCTAATCCTCATAATGTTGTAAAAGCTACATTTGATGCTTTGAAACAGCTAAGAGGACCTTATGAAGTAGCTAAAGCAAGAAATATTTCTTTAGAGAAATTATTTGAAGGATAAAATTCGTAACTGTCAGAATAATCGATATGTCTAAGATTAAAATTAAACAAGTAAGAAGTTCAATTGGTGCATCAAAGAAGCAAAAAGCTACTTTAGTCGCTCTGGGACTTAGAAAAATAAATGCTGTAGTTGAACATACATCAACAGCTGTCATTTTAGGAATGGTGACTAAAGTCGCCCATTTAGTAGAAGTTGAAAAAGCTTAAATCTTTTTTAAGATTTTTCGTCACATTTTTTGTCAAATATCGTAAACGTTATCATAAGATGAATTTGAGTAACTTAAAGCCTGCGAAAGGTGCTATAAAAAAAGGGAAAAGAATTGCTCGTGGACAAGGTTCAGGACATGGTGGTACAGCTACCAGAGGGCACAAAGGTGCTAAGTCTAGATCTGGTTATAGCAAAAAACGTAATTTTGAAGGTGGTCAAACTCCTTTGCAAATGCGTTTACCAAAACGTGGATTTAAAAATCCATTTAGAGTTGAATATGTTGGCATAAATTTGGATAGATTCCAATCTATTGCAGAGAAGTTCAATTTGTCTGATATTACAATGGCTGCATTAGTAGAATGCGGTATAGTAAAGAAAAATGATAAAGTTAAAGTGTTGGGTGGAGGTGAAATTACAAAACCTCTTTCGATTACAGTTCATGCTTGTACTGGTTCAGCTAAAGAAGCTGTTGAAAAAGCTGGTGGAAGTATCAATCTTATTTAAAAAATTTCGATGAAAAATTTTATTACCACAATTAAGAATATTTGGAAAATTGATGAACTTAGGAAAAGAATTCTTTTCACTATAGCTATTTTAGCAGTTTATCGTTTAGGATCATTTATTGTTCTACCTGGAGTTATTCCTGAGAAATTAATGGCTGGTGGTCAGAATACAAATGACCTTTTGGGATTAATTAATATGTTTACTGGAGGTGCTTTTAATCAAGCAGCTTTGTTTGCTTTAGGTATAATGCCTTATATTACCGCATCTATTATTATTCAATTATTAGGATTTGCGGTTCCCTATTTTCAAAGATTACAGCAGCATGAAGGTGAATCTGGTCGAAAGAAAATTGGTCAAATGACTAGAATTTTGACAATTTTTATCACCTTGGTTCAAGGTAGTGGATATTTAGCATATCTTACATCTCAAGGAGCTGTCGATCCAAATATTCCACAAGGATTATTTTGGTTTTCTAATATAATTATTCTTTCTGCTGGTACTGTATTCGCAATGTGGTTGGGTGAAAAAATTACTGATCGTGGTATTGGAAATGGTATTTCATTATTGATTACTGTTGGTATCATTGCTAGATTACCAATAGCTTTGATTTCAGAAATGCAAATTCAATTTGAAAATAATATCTTATTACTTGTTTTTGAATTCGCAGCTCTATTCTTCGTTGTTTTAGCAACAATAGCTATTGTTCAAGCAGTAAGAAGAATCGCATTACAATTTGCTAATAGAATGGTTGGTAGGGGTGCTTCAAAATTACCTACTTCTGGTAATAGAGATTACCTTCCTATTAAAGTGAACGCTGCAGGAGTTATGCCAATTATCTTTGCTCAAGCATTGATGTTTTTGCCGACTACTTTAGTGGGATTTCTAATGGGAGCAAAAGGGGCAGCTAGTCCATTTCTACGATCATTAAGTGATTTTACTTCACTTCCTTATAATATTATTTACTTCCTTTTGATAGTTGTTTTTACTTACGTATATACAGCTTTAATTGTAAATCCAAAGCAACAAGCTGAATATTTAAAGCAGCGAAATGCTTTTATTCCTGGTGTAAAACCTGGGGATAGTACGGCTGAATATGTGGATACGATTGTATCAAGAATTACATTGCCTGGATCAATTTTATTAGGTATAATAGCTATTCTACCTGGTATTGTTTCAGCTTTTGGTGTGAATCCATCTTTTGCAATGTTCTTTGGTGGAACATCGTTATTGATTTTGGTGGCTGTCGTTTTAGATACTTTGCAACAGATTGAAAGTTACCTGCTTTTGAGTAAATATGATGGATTGGTTAAATCTGGAAAAATTCAAGGACGAACTAGTTCAATACCTACTGTTGGGGCAGGAATGTAATATTCTAAAATTTTAAGATAAAACACGATGGTATTTTATAAAACAACTGAAGAGATTGAGTTGATGCGAGAGAGTGCGTTGATGGTAAGTAAAACTCTATCTTTAGTTGCGGGCTTAATTAAACCGGGTGTCTCTTCAAAAAAAATTGATAAAGAAGCGGAATCATTTATTAGAGATAATGGTGGTATTCCGGGTTTCTTAAATTATGGTGGATTTCCTGGTACATTATGTATTTCTATTAATGAAGCAGTTGTTCACGGTATTCCTTCCGATTATGAATTTAAAGATAAAGATATTGTCTCTGTTGATTGTGGAGTGATTATGAATGATTTCTTCCTCCACATCACCCACTGCAAAAGTGTATGCTGAATCTCCGAAGAAATCATTCATAATCACTCCACAATCAACAGAGACAATATCTTTATCTTTAAATTCATAATCGGAAGGAATACCGTGAACAACTGCTTCA
>CAMZLN010000029.1 GCA_947311465.1 uncultured Saprospiraceae bacterium | reverse complement strand
GTACTGCTCCACACTATCACACTGACCAAAAGCCATCCCATTATAAAAGATTAAAGTTATCGTAAAAAGTAAAATCCGTTTCATCATATAATTTTTTATTGTTTAATTAATTTTTCCACTGCAAACAATTCTCCATCCAAATACATTTGGCAAAAATACACCCCATTGGGTAAATTCAAAACATCCCACTGATAGGATTTTTCAAATTCTGAAATCTGTAGATCTTGAATGTGCTTGCCCATGACGTCATATATTTTGATATCTACATTCTTTTGTAATACTTCACTTATTTTTGTAAAAGTAGCATATTCGTGGGTGGGATTTGGGAAAACACTGATTTCAAGACTTTCTGAAGCTACTTCTTCAAGAGATACCCAATTAGGACAATCCGCAATATCCATACATCCATCAGCGGTTAGTTTCATCAGCATACCGAAGTTACCCTTTTTATTCTTATCTCCATTGGCATAACCACAAGACATTATATTTCCGCTTGGAAGTTCTATTGTTTTAGATAAGAGTGTTTTCGCATAATTATTATCAGGATACGCTCTGTCTAGCCTACTCCATATTTCATCTCCAGCAGCATCAAATTTATAATGAATTGCTCTAAAAGCAACGTAGCCTGACGCAAGATAATTTCCATCTTTTGTTCTTATAAGGTCGGTTAATGCTATTGGGAAACCAATACTTTTTTCTGGAAGTTTTTTAAACCAAATAAGATTAAAATCTTTGTCCATTTTAAAAATTGCAAGTTGTTCTGTCCATGAAAATTCTTCCTCATGAAATTCCGTTGTAATCCTTGTGGTGCATATCCAAGATCCATCTGGATTATGTATGAAATCGTAAATTCCACCAATTGCACGCATGTTATCAAAATAAAAAGTTTTTTCCATACTCCATTGTTTATTTCCATTTTCATCTATGGCGTATAGGGTACTGTAAAAGTAATTTTTAAGAAAAGAAAAGCGAGAGCCACATATTACATAGATATCGTCATCTTTTTTTATTTTATAAATATCTACTTGTGCATATTTTGTGGTATCTTCTTTTCTCCAAAGTTCTTTTCCGTTTTTATCTAATTTTAGGATAATTCTATTTGTTAATAAAATAGTTGAATCTTTTGGTGAATAAAAGGTATCTAAAATATATTGATTCTCTCCAAGCATCAAAAAGCCATCATCCACTTCAATAAGGCTACAAGGGTATAAAATGTTATTTTGTTTAGGGTAGTATTTATTTAGGGATAAAAAGTTTAACTCTGAATCTAGTAGAATTGTGTAAATAAATTTATAGGCAGCATGCATGCCCGCCATAATGTAATTTCCATTGTTTGTTTTATATAAATTACTTCTGTCCTCAAATGCTGACAAATGTGCAGTACTATCTCTAATAACTTTATTATTATACATGTTCCCCAAAGTATCAAATCTAGTAAATCGAATAGCAATTCGACCTTCGCTGAGCGTGATTCCAGCTGTTAATATATTATTATTCTTGTACTGGTCATAAATTAGTCCGTTAAATAGATTTTGTCCATATTCGTCAGAATTATAGACTTTGATAAATCCAGGTTGTGCGAATGAATTTATGCTTAAAAACATAAATATTAAGTAAATAATTTTCTTCATTTTTTTAAAATTAAAATATCCCGACACAGCTTTTCTGTATCGGGATAATATGTGTTAATCTGTAATTACCATTTTGGTGGCTAGTTGTTCCATATTGTCTGCGAATATTTTACAAATGTAGATACCACTGGGTATGTTTATTTGGTACTTAAACGATGTTGTGTTTTCAGGTAGTGCAAGTCTTTTTATCTCTTTTCCTGTGATGTCATAAATCATAATATCTGTTTTTCCTTCCCAATTTTTGTTGTGGATTGAAAAAGTAACATAATCTTTGACAGGATTGGGAGATATTATAAATTGTACTGTCTTTGAAAGATGTTTTTCAAAAGAATCCTGCTTTTTTCTATTCTGTGGTGTTGGAGTATTGTGTGGAAGGACTACTGGAGGATATGCTACTCCTAAATAATTGAAAATGTCTCTAGATAAAAAGCAAGCCTGCCCATCTTTTGAGTCCGCCCAAACTGTCATATCTGCAATAACATTACTAGGTAATGCATCTATGGGATGATTCATAAGAGCCACTAAAATCGATTTTACATTTTGAAAATCTGCTAGCGAATTACCTTCTAAATTGAATTTATTTGGAATATTATCTAAAATATTTAGAGCCAATGTATTTTCTCCTGTACTCATATAATCTTGAGCCAATAGCATATCTCCAGACATGCTGTTCATTTTTTGCATCCATAATCGTACTTCAGCAATATCGAGATTATCAATATTATTGATGGCCTGTTTATATCCTTCCGAAGCTGCTTGATCCATTAAATATTGATAATAGGCGACTTCACTCGCGGCTTGCTCCATAAGTGATTCATCTTCGAGAAGAACTGCATTATCATAGTTTGAAATTGCATTATCGTATCCATTTTTAAATTGGTTATATTGAGGTCCAGGATTTTGGATGCCTCCTAGGTTTCCACATCCTTTAATAATTGTATTTACAAAATGTAAACCACCGTAAAGAGTAGGCCCATCATTGGCAACCCAATATTTCGTATAACCCTGATTTCCACAATTAAAGTCGTGTTGTGGATCTGGCGTTACTCCAGGGGGGGCATTTTGTGAAGTAAATGAGTTTCCTACGGATGCATATTTTGGGGCACCAGGGATTGATGGTACGTTTATTCTATGTAAATAATTCATACTTCCATATGGCTCTTCGACTAATTCTGTAAGAAAATCAAGTCCTGTGTTATAGCCCATATTTTGATTGCATTTGTATAATAATCCTGAATTTTTCGGACTTTTCCCATCCATTGGAGATATCATGATAGCATTTTTTCCTACCGCTTCATTACCAATAAACAAATCTGAGAAATAATTTGATACAATGTTATTATTGAAAGTACCAATACTGTTAACATATATTCCTTCGGGCTCAACATCTGTTAGCGTTTCAGACCGGAGAAACCAGTTTTCTGATATTGAAAGTCCAGTCATAAGGTATTGATAATGTACTCCAATTTGTAAATTTTCCATATCTAGGATATGTCCAAAGTATTGGGTTGGCATTTCTCCTAAAGTAAAATAATTTCCAGCTATACTGCAAGCCGAAATTCCAGAGTCAGAAATACCAAAGCCACATCTTTCAAAATGAGAACCAACTACAGTGAAAGGTGGTTTTCTATAGACTCCAGAAGAATATGTACCTGAAAATAATCCTTTAAAGTTACTATTGCTCACATCAAACCCTGAACCAAAAGCATATATTCCATAGCCTTCTCCAATATTAAAATCATCACCATCTGCTAAAGTAGATTCGAATGTACAATTGGAGTAAGTTGTTCCTCGGTTGAGTGTCAAATCTATGTGTCTATGAAAAATATTATTCTTAAATGTACAAGAATAGAAATTAGCTTTATAAGAATCTGATGGATGTGCAGCAATCCTTACCCCTGTGGTATTATTCAAGAAAGAAGTGTTATTTGCAATAATAATTCCACCTGAATATGGCCACCAGTTTGTAGCTGGTTGACTACAATTGATACCTGTAACTGCATTTTCAATTATAGCATCTCCATTCGTTCCTGCTTGAGAGTAGAACATTGATTGTGCTGATAAGGTTAAATTACCGTATGGATAATCCGTTGATGTTGCATCAGGTGCGGCATTACTAATTATGCTTTGACTACCGCCAGGTCTTCCTTTCATTTCCACACCTTGCCATTGACCACAGCTCGTTAATTTGCCTCCAAGTAGGTTGACTCTTGCACCTTCTTCTATGATGAGTTGACCGCTTTCGCAGAAGTTGAGAGTGACGTCGTCCATTATAGTCAAAATTGATCCAGATTTTACTGTAATAGTCCTAAAATCACAAAAGGGCACAGAAGTAGCATCCCAAATAGTTTCGATATGGTCTTCTGGATTATCTATTGTTACATCGTTTTCAGAACAACCAAAAGTCATAATATTGATTGAGAAGGCAGGAATAGTAACTCCATGAACTTCTGTAACAGAACCATTTATTACACCATCAAAGTATTCTTTATCTTCAATAATATCGCCAAATTTACTTGTATAACTAGTCCCTTTTATTGTTTGACGAGAAATACTACAAAAACCATTTGGTGATTCATTTAAATTAAAATCTACATCTATGTCTGTATCACTATTATTTATCACTAAAGTATAAACTGTTCCATTTGGATCTTTTGTAGAGACAAATCTTAATTTATGTTGTGTAAAATTCCCTGTATTTGTACATTGGGTGATTGAAGTTGTTGGAATATTTACACCATTAGTTTTGATGAAATTTTGTCCAAAATTTCTAGCTATCAATCTTTGAGTTTTTAGAATTGGTGTTTCATTCATAGTACCATGTTGCCAAAATTGACTGTCTGTCCATTCATTACCTAGGCCTGACGTCCCAATATGAAGCAAGGCTAAATTGGTTGCAGATTGAATTCCTAACTTCGTTGCTGTGATTATATTGTCTGCACAATATAATGCTTCTGTAATTGATTGTACAACTTCAGGATATTTATCCTTGTGAACCATTGTACCATATTCAGTATTAACTAGCTGTTTCCCATTTGCAGCCAATAAATCTTGAATATCTTTTAATCCACCAAAATTATCACTTGTCACCGGATTATCTTTTGGATGGGTTTCTGCCCATTCATTACTTGCCAATGCAAGTTCAATCATTCTATCTGCATCAATAGAAGTTCCACCACAGAAGCCTTGCCAGTCAGCAAATTGATAAGCAGTCTGATATCCATGAAATGTAACGTAATCGAAAGGTATGCCAGAATTTATGTACTTCATAATGTTTACCTTTCTATTGCTGTTATCTATAGTCTCTCCAGTGCTAGGATCAATTCCATCTGGCCAATCAAATGCTACATTATATGCCCCCATTAAGGCATATTTTAAATCTTTGCCATGAAGTGCGGCCTCGGCATCCATCTTGGTGATAAATTTTTTGACTGTTGCCAAATAATCATCAGGGTTTCTTGTGCGTTCTGTTCTTCCTCTTATCCAATCTCCTGCATTTTCATTGCCCATTTCAAAAAATGCCACCAAGTCAATAGCTTTTTTTGTTTCACCATCAACTGTAACGTCTAAATTACATAAATACTTGACAAAGTTTGCTGCCATTGTAGCACCTTTATCTAAAGTAGCTGGAGTGAACTCAAATATAGGATTTCCATCACCATTCACCATGACTGTATTATTAGCATCTCTTTTCAATGCACCTAAGGTTCCAATGTTGATTCCCATCATCATATCAGCATTCATAAGTATGGCTTCATTTATAAAATGTATAATATTATCGTAGGGATATTGTGCCCCTGGTTCTTCACCTGGAAAATTTATTAATTGGTCATCATAGTTAAATTCTGGTTCAAAGCCAACAGAATGGGGGCTATATTGAAAACCATCAATATTATTTCCACCTAGCCTATACAGTTTTTTATGGGTTCCAAAGCGAGGTATTATTTCTCCGTATTTTTTTACTTTATCAATAACCATATCTTGTGGTGCATTGGGCCAAACAGGACTTTCTGAAATATCACCTCTATAAATATGATTACGAACTGTTCCAATCAGATGACTATTTATTGGATCTCCTACTAGAGTTAAATCTATATTAATTTTTGGTGTGCCTTGCGATAAACCCAAAGAAACAATCAATAACATTACCCCCCCGTACTCAAAATCCTAATTAAATTTCTAAATCTATAAAATTTCATAATAAATATAAGTTTTGTGTTTACAATGACAATATAGTCAAAATAAACGAGTGTAATCGGATGGAAATAATAGCATGCAAATAACATATTTCATTCTAAAAAAATAGTAAAATCAAAAATGTTGCAACAAGTTCGACTCAAATATAACAGATTATTTCAATATATGCAAATAATATATTATTTTTTTTGAAATTCATATAGAAATGGATTGAATATTTAGGCAATTGTAGGTTTTTATGTCGTTTTTTGTTGGTTTATCGGAAGATTGTATGGATGGTGACTGCTGTCGTTACTACGTTTACCAAACTTTGGAAGTTTGGTAAACGTTAGTCTCGACTTTGGAGAGTGACTTATATTTGAGTATAACTTTGTGTTCTTCGTGCTCTTTGTGGTAAAAAGATTATAAGATGAGTCAGTCGCAGCTTCGCCTGCCTGACTGAGTCGGCAGACAGGCCTGCTCCTTAGATGATAGATGAGTTGAATTTCCAAAGGACGTTATTTTTAAAATAAATCTTATTTTCAACCGTCACCTCATCAAGACTCGACTTTGGAGAGCCGACTTATCCTATCATCATCTCATCAAATATTTGAGTATGACTTTGTACTCTTTGTGGTCTTTGTGGTAAAAAAGATTATTTGATGAGTCAGTCGCAACTTCGTTTGCTCCTTAGATTAGGGGATGAGTTGAATTTTCAAAGGACGTTATTTTTAACATAAATCTCATTTTCAAACTTCAACTCATCAAGGCTCGACTTTGGAGAGCCGACTTATCTTTTCATCACCTTATCAAACATTAGATTATGGTGAAAAAGATTAT
>CAMZLN010000028.1 GCA_947311465.1 uncultured Saprospiraceae bacterium | reverse complement strand
CGCCTTCTGGAAAAAGACTCGCATATCCGCCATGATAACTGCTAGAAGAAAATATGACCCCATATAAAACACTGTCGATAATATTACCCATCGCTCCCGCAAGAATCAAAGCAAAGCTTCCTAATAACTTCATCGATTCTTTTCCTTTGACTAAAACAAATAAATAATATCCTAGTCCTGTGACTGCAATAATTCTGAAAACTGATAAAATGAGTTTACCAAAGTTGCCGCCTATACTCATCCCAAATGCCATCCCGTTATTCTCAACAAAATGAATTTTAGCCCAATCTAGTCCAAGAATAGCAAATTCACTTCCATATTCCATGTTCAACTTAACCCATATTTTTAAAAATTGGTCAAGAATGAGCACTATTAAAATAATTAAAACAACTTTTGATCCTCTATTCAATTTCAAATTATTTATTTTTTATTTTTTCTACGATTTCCTTTTGAATAATTCTTCAATAATACACCTTTTAATAGCTACTTGTTTTAAAAAATATTGAATTATTACAAATTATTGAATTTTTGAATTGCATATTTCCAATTGTTGCTTAACATCTACATCATTTGGAGATTTTTTCAATATATACAAACAGTCCTTTTTTGCTTTTCTATATAAATGCTGAGCCATACAAGCTGCCAAATGACCTTTTATCGCTTCAATTGGATTCTCTTTATCATCTATTGCAAAATCAAAATATTGAAGTGCTTTATCAAAATCTTTTTGTTTTAAATATATAAATCCGAGTGCATTAAATGCTGTCATATTATTGGGATTCATTTGTGTAGCTGCGTACAAGTCTGAAATCGCAGCGGATGGATTGTCGATTTCCATATAAAGTAATCCTCTATTGATTAGAAATTGATCATTATTTTCCAAATTAATAGCTTGTGTGAAATCACGAAGAGCTTCTTCCTTCATCTCTAAAGACCAATTTACCTTTCCTTTATTATTATGTGTCAATGCATCCTTGGGATTTATACTCAGGGCTTTTTTATAATTGATTAACGCTTTCTTCTTTTCATTGTTTTCAAATAAAAAATCTGCATAACTTCTCAAGGCGTCTATATTCCTAGGATTAATCTCTATCGCTTTCAAAAAATCTTCATTGGCATCTTTATTTTTTAAAATAGACTTACATACAGCACGATTTAGATAAAGATCACTAGAATATGGATTCAACAGAATCGCTTTGTCATAAAATTTCTTCGCTTGGACAAATTGATTTAATATAAAAGATGAATTGGCTAGATTTTCGTATGCTTCAGCATCTTTTGGGGATATTTTTACCGTATTCTGAAAATCAGATTGAGCCTTTTCAAATTCTTCTCCTTGAAAATAAAGTAGCCCACGGTTAAAATACGCATCTACATGATAGGGATCTTTTGTAATTGATTTCGTATAAAACTTAATTGCTTTTTCAGGGTTATTTTGATGGTAGGTCATTCCCAATTCAAATAATTCAGCAGAAGTTTGAGCAAAAGAAAAAATAGATACAAATAGCAGGAAAAGGAGGAGTGTTTTTTTCATTTTTTTTATTTTTATAAATACTATTAACGAGTAAAAAGTGATTTAAGTTTGTAATTTATAATGTATTTTAGACTGAAAAAATCGTTTTTTTTACTTTATTTTGTATTTAGTTAATAAATTTCACAAAATCACTTACTATGAATGACTGGATATACTTTTTAGGATTTGGAGCTTTAGCAGGTTGGATTGCCAATTGGATTATGGGTGGAAAAGGCTTGGGCTTGATAGGAAATGTCCTTGTCGGTATTGCTGGAGCTATTGTTGGAACGAAAATATTTGACTTTTTTGGAATTTCTGTCAATGGTGGATTTATCGGTACTTTGATAAAAGCAGTCGCAGGATCAGCAATATTGTTGACGGTTCTTGGTTTTTTGAGAAAGAGGAGGTAAACTCCGAGATTTAGCATTATTGTGGTTGCCTTTTATCCTTTTATAAACAGAAGCTATAAATCCTTTTTGTCATGAGAATATTTTTGATTACTTTATTGTTTGTGTCTCAATACGCTCAATCACAAGAAATACATTTTGATACGATTATTACATCACAAATCAAACAATATGAATTTATCGAAATTCAATGGACAATCCAAGATTCCTTTCAATTCGAAATAACCGAAAAAAAATTATCTTTATCAAATGGAGATACCATTAATCAATCAAAGATAATAGATACGACTATATTAACAATCAAAAACATAGAAAATGATAAACTTGTCTTCAATTATTCATTAGGCAAGAATAGTTTATCCAAAAAAATATTTACTGACAGCTGTGTTCCTAAGCAATGGGATACAATGAAATCACCAATAATAAATGGACAATACTCTATTGTCACAGATAGTTTTAGTATCCGCAATTGTGATGAAATTTACAATTCTATCGCTCCTAATTTTATTAAAGGATTAGAATGTATAAAAAATGTTGATTCTTTAAATTTTATATACAATATGCTAAAATCTTATCCAATCAAATTAAAAAAATGCCAATTTCAATCAGATTTTTTGCTGCTCCACTTAAAATCAATTTTAAGTTGTGGAAAAGAAGATATTATTCCATTAAATGATTCTTTACAATTTTCAGTTTTTAGCTATGAAGATTACGATATAGACACTTTACAAATCAATAGAATAGTTAAAAAACAAAAGCTAGAAAATGGAAATATTAGATATTCTTTCAAGGACGATGAAAATATACAAAAAACAAAACTATCAGATAACAGTCTCCTAAATTATTTTCCATCATTTTCATTCGAAATTGAAGTCGATTCCCAAAACCAATTGGTCGAATTTCGAAATATTATTGAAAGTCACAGTGGAGAGAACTCATCATTTAGAAAAGAAAAACGAATACGTAGGCTAAATTCATTTTAAAATTTCGGACATTGCCCTTTGTTTTTAATCTGTTTTTTGTTTTTAATTTTAAATAAATAGGCTATTGAAAAAGAGAAAGCTTCTGTTAAAAAAGTTTTATCAATTAAACGACCTAAATCTTTTTGATAGGTTAATTCAAATATGAAATCATGAATTTGATATGAAATAAAATGACTCATTCCGTAGTTTCCTGGAAAGCCACTAAAATGCCATTTCTTATTCCTCCATGCATTATCCTTCTCTAAAAAAACAAAATTAGTATTTACTCCCGATCCTATTCGGAAATTATTGAATTTTAAATTAATCCTTAATGCATTTCTCAAATATATATCCTGAATTTCAGTTGCAGCATCAGCATCAAACACACCAGAATCATTCGTCATTTTGAATTTAATAAAATCAGTACGAATACCATATTCTAACCTTTTGGAGAATGTGCCTAATAATAAAAAACCAATATTTGGAGAAACTTTCTTAAAACCTTGTTTTGTTTCTGGGTCTTGAAAATATCCGATCCCTTCTACTTTAAAAATGTCAATCCCTATAAGGGGGGCAAACGAAACTTGAGCAGACAACTTATATGTAAAGATGAAAATCGATACTAAAATAAATATTTTCCTCATGAATTTCATTTTTAATGGTAAATTTAATTTAACATCGCATCATAAACCGCTTCCTGCAACTTAGGACGAAAGTCCTCCTTCCCCCAGGTATTATGAAACATCGAAGGATATGTTCGATTTGCTAAAACTACAAAAATCAAATTGTGTTCTGGATCAACCCAAGTGGCATTTCCCGTAAATCCAAGATGACCATAGGTAGAAAGAGATGCTTTGGTTGAAAAATTTGGATTATTGCCTGGATTGGTCTCTAGCATATCAAAACCTATTCCCCTACGGGTACATACTTTACATCTCTGTGTAAATTTGGCAATCGTTTCAGGTTGCAAATATTGCTTGCCACCATAATATCCACCATTCAATAACATTTGCATAATAACCGCCAAATCAGTTGTAGTAGAAAAAAGTCCTGCATGTCCACTTACTCCATCCAACATGGCCGCCCCCATGTCATGCACATATCCTTGTACGGTTTGTGCACGAAAATATTTGTCGTTTTCTGTAGGGGGGATTCGATTGATTGGAAATTTCTCCCATGGATTGTAAGTCATGGTATTTAGTCCTAATGATTTATAAAAGGTCTCCTGAACAAATTCATCTTCTGGGACTCCTGTCAATTCTTGAATCATATCCATAATCAAATAATATCCCAAATCACTATATTTGTAATCTTTTGTTGCTCTCATCGGGGCATCATAGATTTCTTGCCATATACTTTTTGCATAACCCTTTTTTAAATAAAGTTTTTCAGTAACTGGACTTGGAAAATTATCACTTTGCTTGGAAGCATAAAATTTATTCGATGGCTTTTTATTGGATGTAATCGTCTTTTCATAAAACTTAATCCAAGCTTTCAAACCTCCATGATGGGTTAGGATTTCTCGTAAGGTAAGCTCTTTTTTATTGGTGTTTTTTAAAATGGGGAGATAGGTACTCAGTGGCAAATCAATATCAATTTTGCCGTTTTCAACCAATTTCATAATAGAAATAGTTGAAGCTGCAATTTTTGTTATGGATGCTAAATCCCAAATATCTTCTGTATTAGTTTTTACTTTTTTTTTATAGGTATGATGTCCGTAAGCTTCGTCGAATATAATTTTTCCATCCTTGGCAACTAAAACCGCAAATCCTGGGGTCGCTTTCATCGAAATAGCAGCATTCGCTAATGAATCAATCTTTTTTTTTAAGTAAGCTCCATTGATTCCAACAGCTTCAGGTATCGCATATCCCAAGCGAAATGTCATTGATGTATTGACGCCATCATTAAATTTAGATTTTGGAGAAGCAGTAACGGGTAATCTTCCTTTGAATCCAAAGACACCAAATAATCCTTGCGCTGCCAACTCCTGTGTGATTGCATCTTCATTGTAAGCCACCAAAACCGTAGGAATATCGTCAAAATATTTTAAACTATATGGATTTCCAAAAACGGTTAAAATGACTTTCGTCTTTTTATTCAATTCCTTTAAAAATGCTTTCGTTGATTTCTTCAATCCAAAATCTTTCGATGAATAGCTACTCATATCATGCAAACTTACAATCACATAATCATACTTCTTTGCCTTTTTGAGTAATTTTTTTGAAGTAGTAGATGAAACATCCATCGACGATTGATAGAAATCGATGGGCATATATTTGCCTAATTTATTTTGAAATGACGTCTTCTTTTTAGTTCCTATTGCAAAAGATGCTAATTTTATTTTATCTAAATTTTGAAAAGGAATGACGTTATTTTGATTTCGTACCAACGTCAAAGCATTTTCAACCAAACGAGCTTTCAACATATTCGCCTTTGGACTTGCCAATTCTTTTCGCAAATTTTTCCCTAAAGGAATATCTTCAAAATGGGTTAAACCATATCGATATTTTGCTCCCAAAATCTTTTTAATACTTGTTTCTACTTGCTTTTTATCAATTTTCCCTTCTGCCATATACTTTTTAATTGCCTTGATAGCTAAACCGATATCTTCAGGCATTAAAAGAAAATCATTCCCCGCTTGTAATGCTTTTGCCGAAACTTCTCCTGGTTTATGAAATTTGGTAACTCCTTTCATTTCTAAAGCATCTGTAAATGTCAATCCAGTAAAACCAATTTTTGTTTTTAATAAATCATGAACATTTTTTCGTGATAATGTAGTGGGAAGATTGGGGGTATCATCAATTGCAGGAATTTGCAAATGAGCAATCATCATACTTTCAATTCCAAAATGAGATAATACTTTAAATGGAAACAATTCAATGCTATCCAGTCGTTTCATATCGTGAGTGATTACAGGCAAATCTTTATGTGAATCCACATCTGTATCACCATGACCTGGAAAATGTTTGGCACAAGCCATCACCCCATTGTCTTGCATCCCCATCATGTACATGTAACTTTTTCCAAGAACATTGTATTTGTCTTCCCCAAAAGAGCGGGTATTAATGACAGGATTATTTGGATTATTATTGATATCCACAACAGGAGCAAAATTGATATGTACTCCGATTCTTCGCAATTGTCGAGCAATATCCTTTCCCATATCATAAATCAAATGATTTTCTTGAATAGCTCCCAATAAAAGTTGTTTTGGATATGAAAAGCCATCGTCTTTGAAACGCATTCCTAAACCCCATTCAGCATCCATTGCTACAAACATAGGAATCTTAGACATTTTTTGATATTTATTGGTCAATTCTACTTGCTTTTCAGGCGTACCCTGAAAAAATATCAATCCACCTACGCCGTAATCTGTGATTTGTTTTTTCACCTTAGCAATATGGTCAGCTCCAAGGTTTGAATGTGCTCGAATCATGAATAATTGACCTAATTTTTCATCTTCTGACATCGCATTGTAAGTCGAATCAACCCAAGTTTTTTGAGTTTGTGCAAAAACTGATAGACTCAAAAATAATAATAAAAACAAAGAAGTGATATTTTTCAAAATCGGAAAATTGTATTAACAATAATGCAAATATAAGTTATTTATTCAGTTAAGGAACTGTGATTAAACAAATGTGGTTTCTTCGGTACATTATTTTGGTTTTGCTTTAAAGAAGGGCTATCAAACACTCACTCCCTATTCACTTCCCGCATCAATACAGTCCCATCACTCATCGCAACCAACTCAAAGCGATTCTCACGCATCAGTTCTATAAAACGTCCAAATGGAACTCGGATTCCATCTTTATCGACAATAATACTAGCAGGAGAAATCTGAATTTCTGCATCAGTGGGTTGAGCCACACTGGTTGGAGATGATGAATAATTATTCCTAATCAATGCAGATTCAATGGCACTTGCAATGCGTTCGTCAATTCGATGATTCACTCCTTGAAAAACAGCTTCTATTTTTCCATGACGATCAATTACAACATGGGTTGGATACCCCAACACCTTATAATCACTCGCGATATGCTTCCCATCTGCTATTACGGGATACAAAAAACCCGTTCTTGCTTTCGTTCTTTTTGCCATAGCGGAACGGTCTAGCGAAACTGAAATAAACTGTACTTCTGGATTGTCTTTATAAATTTTAAAAACCTTATTCAATTTGGGGATTTCTTCAATGCAAGGTGGACAGGCTGAAAACCAAAACTTTAAAATAATGACCTTTCCCATCAAATTATTATTGTTGAAATATTCCCCATTCAATGCTGTCCCTTCAAAATCAGGTGCTGGATGCCCCATAAGTTGAGGGGCACTTGAAATACTTTTGGGAGCAAACTGCTTTATGGCCTCCTTTTCGACAATCATTTCTACCAAACTTCCTTCTGAGTCAAAAACAGGCTCTAGGATATATCCATTCCCAGACGTAAGTTCTGTAAATTTATCAAAGGAAATAATCTCGTGATTACTATTCCGATAAACGGTATTATCGCTCAACGTTAATTCTTTCTGCTGTGCATTTACTAAAAATAAAATACTCATTGAGAAAAAAAATAAAAATAACTTTTTCATAAATATTTATTACTGAACAAATAGCTAAAACCCTTTCTTCCTTGAATCTTTATGATTCCAACCTAAATAACTATGGGTTTTAATAGAAAAAAGACTTAGTTTTGCAAATTATATATAATTAATAACAATTGCAAATGGCAACACCACGGACAATCGCTTTTCATACTTTGGGCTGTAAACTCAATTTCTCTGAATCATCTATGATTCAACAACAATTCCTTGATAACGGATACGGTGTCAATTCTTTTGACGAAGGGGCAGACATCTTTGTTATCAATACGTGTTCTGTAACTGACTTTGCTGATAAAAAATGTAAAAAAATAGTAAAAAAAGCACTTTCGGTTTCGCCAGAAGCTTTTATAGTTGTTACGGGATGTTATGCTCAATTGAAGCCTACTGAAATTTCTGAAATTCAAGGGGTGGATTTGGTTCTTGGTGCTTCTGAAAAATTTCAAATTTTAAAACATGTTGATAATTTGCAAAAAGCAAATGATAAAGGAATGGTGATTTCTTCCGATATCAATACCGTGGATACTTTTGAAAATGCTTTTTCTTTTGGAAATAGAACTCGCTCTTTTTTGAAAATACAAGATGGTTGTGATTATAAATGTACGTTTTGTACGATTCCTCTCGCTCGTGGAAAAAGTAGATCCAATACAGTCGAAAATGTTATTGCTGATGCCAAATTACTAGCATCAAAGGGAGTAAAGGAAATCGTTTTGACAGGTGTGAATATTGGTGACTTTGGGAATGGAACTTCGGTTATTGAAGGAAAACGACCTAAAAAAGAAGCTTTGTTTATCGATTTAATCAAAGAATTGGATAATGTAGAAGGTATTGAAAGATTTAGAATTTCATCTATTGAACCTAATCTTTGTACTGATGAAATTATTGAGTTTGTAGCTAGATCAGAAAGGTTTGCCGCTCACTTGCACTTGCCTTTGCAATCAGGTAATGATAAGCAACTCAAACAAATGAAGCGCCGATATACCAAAGACTTGTATGCAAAGCGTGTAATGAAAATTCGACAAACTATGTACCAATGTTGTATCGGCGTAGATGTGATTGTTGGGTTTCCTGGTGAAACTGATGAAGATTTTCTTGAAACTTACAATTTTCTTGAAAATCTAGATGTCAACTATCTCCATGTCTTTACATATTCTGAACGTCCCAATACGCCAGCTATCGAAATGGAAGATGTAGTCCCAATGAATAAAAGACGAAAAAGAAGTGAAATGCTGAGAGCGCTTTCAGATAAAAAGAAGCAAAAATTTTATAGAAATTTTCTTGGTCTTGGTAGAGATGTACTTTTTGAAGCTCATAAGGACAAATCTAAATTGACTGGTTTTACAGATAATTATATTAAAATAGAAACTGATTTTCATAAAAATAAAATCAATACAATTGGTCGAGTTCAACTTATGAATATCAATGATAATAATGTGGTGGAATCTATCGTCATGGAACTACCTGAAGAAATTTTCGACTTGGTGTAACAACGCTTAAAATTCATTTGAAGTAACAAAAAAAATAGCTTTTTAAAAACAATTTTATAGCAAAATTACGTTTTACAGTGACATATCATCAAAATTCATAGAATTTAAAATTTTGTCATGAAAAATATAATCAAATTTGCTTTTTGGACAGTTTTATTGATCGCTAGTTTCGTATTTGGATCTAAATGGAAAAATTATAATCCAGTTGATTCTTCCAAAAACAGCGTTCTTATCAACGAAAAGCCCAAAGCTATTCAAACATCTTTAACTAATAATTCTTCTGAACGATTTCTTACGTCTGAAGAAAAAACAACGATAAATTTATTTGAAAATTCTGCGCCTTCCGTTGCGTATATCAATACGAGTACGATGCGCACCGATTATTTTCACCGTAGAGTAACTGAAACTCCTAGTGGATCTGGTAGTGCTTTTGTCTGGGACAAAGAAGGGCATATTATCACAAATTATCACGTAATCAAAGGAGCAGATAGAGCAAAAGTGATTTTGGCAGATGGATCTGAATGGGATGCTAGTTTGGTTGGCGTCGCACCTGAAAAAGACTTGGCGGTTTTGAAAATTGATGCCCCTAGAAAACTACTCTCTCCGTTGAAAGTAGGTCGTTCGGATAATTTATTGGTGGGACAATCTGTTTATGCCATAGGAAATCCATTTGGTTTGGATCAGACATTGACAACAGGGATTATTAGCGCCTTAGATCGTGAAATAGAATCTGTGGTTGGAGTTCCAATTAAAGGAGCAATTCAAACAGATGCCGCAATTAATCCTGGAAATTCGGGTGGCCCTCTTTTAGATTCATCGGGAAGATTGATTGGAGTAAATACCATGATTTATAGCCCTTCTGGTGCTTACGCTGGCATTGGATTCTGTATTCCTTCCGATGTCGTCAGTTGGGTAGTACCCGATTTGATAAAATATGGAAAACTGATGCGTCCTACTCTTGGTATAGAAATGGCATCTCCAAGATTAATGAAAAGACTGAAAGTGGAAGGAGTTATGATAATGGGATTAATTGAAAATGGCGCAGCAGCTAAAGCAAAACTTCAACCTACTTATCGTTCTAGAAACGGAGCAATTCATTGGGGAGATATAATTACGAAGATTGGTAATGATAAAATTACTTCAAAAAATGACCTTATCCTTGCCTTGGAAAAATATAGGGAAGGGGACGTTGTGAGTCTTGAATTTATTAGAGAAAAAGAACTTTTTGAAACGAAATTGAAACTTGGAGCTGCTAATTAGTATATTCGCACTTTAAAACAAACAAAACTATGTTTCCAAATCTTTCCTACTTTTTTCACTGGCTTGTCGGCACCAATCCCGACAATGGGCTTTCTCTTGTCAATACGTTTGGTCTATTTCTAGCTGCTGGTCTTTTTACAGCTAGTTATTTATTACAAATAGAACTGAAAAGGAAAGAAAAAGAAGGTATCTTTTCTCCTGAAAAAGTAAAAATGATTAAGGGAACACCTATCACAATCAGTGAGATTCTTACAAATGCATTGTATGGATTTATATTTGGTTTTAAGGGCGTTTATATTTTTCAAAATATTGCAAAATTCAAAAAAAATCCTGCGGGATCTATGTTCTCTTTGGATGGAAACTGGTTGGCTGGAATCCTTGTTGCTATTCTCTTTGGTTTTCTTATTTATAGAGATAAACAAAAAGCAAAATTGGATAAACCTGTGGTTTTCATGAAAGATATTTATCCTAGCGATAGAATTGGAACCATTACAATGATTGCTGGTATTGCTGGTATTATTGGTGCTAAACTATTTGCAGTAATTGAAAATCTACCCGCTTTTTTCAATGATCCCATCGGAACATTTATCTCAGGAAGTGGACTGGCTATCTATGGCGGATTAATCGGTGGGTTTATTGGAGTATTTATTTACTTGAAAGGTAAAAACATCTCAACAATTCACGTGATGGACGCAATTGCTCCTGCCATGATTATAGGTTACGGAGTAGGTAGAATTGGTTGTCAGTTGGCTGGAGATGGTGACTGGGGAATTGTGGCTACCGCAATGCCAGAATGGTGGTTTCTGCCTGACTGGCTTTGGTCTTACGATTATCCACACAACGTCAATAAAGAAGGTATCCCTATTGACGGATGTACATGGGCGTATTGTAAGAAACTAGCTCAAAAAGTTTATCCAACTCCATTGTATGAAATTGTTATGACATCTATAATTGGTGGCTTTTTATGGTTTATGAGAAAACGTGTCAAAATTATAGGAATGTTATTCTTTATGTATGTTTTTCTCAACGGACTTGAAAGATTCTTTATTGAAAAAATTAGAGTCAATATCAAATACGAAGCTTTTGGAATTACTTACACTCAAGCAGAATTTATTGCAGTCATTTTAATGATTGTGGGGGTTATTGGAATGCTCTACTTGAGAAAGAATGGTAAAACAGCTATTCCATCCGCATAGGAACTTTATTCATATAGCCAATATATTTACTTTTCAGTTTTATTTATTACATTTGCTTTAAATAGTGGCTGGATGGAAACTCACAATTTTTACAAAATGAATTGTTTTTGAAAAGATTTTTAATTTTGATGAGTTTCCGTCCAGACATTAAATATGTAAACAAAATACGTGTTTAATTACAATTGGTTTTATGTTTCCAGATTTATCCTATTTCTTCCACTGGCTTTTAGGTTCAGAACCCGACAATTGGCTTGCAATATTCAAGACTTTTGGAGTGCTGTTAGTCTCTGCAATTCTAGTGGCTAGTTTTTTACTTTATTTAGAAATGAAGCGAAAAGAAAAAGAAGGACTTTTTAAATCAAAAATGATAAAAGTTACAGAAGGAGAAGGGGCAAAATTAAATGATGTAATTTCAAATGCTTTTTTTGGTTTCTTACTAGGTTTTAAAGGTTTTTTTGCTTACAATAATTTTGATGAATTTAAAATCGATCCTGCAAGTATCGTTTTTTCATCAAAAGGAAATTGGATTGCGGGAATTGTTTTAGCCATTGTTTTTGGAATTTATAAATATTGGGAAAAGAATAAAACCAAATTAGAGCAACCGCTTGTTGTAGAAAAAAAAATATTTCCAAGTGAACATATTGGCGATATTACAATGATTGCTGCAATTTCTGGAATCGTTGGAGCAAAACTTTTTGCTGTCATCGAAGACCTTCCTGCTTTTTTTAACGACCCTGTTGGAATGTTTCTTTCTGGGAGTGGATTAGCTATTTATGGAGGACTGATTGGTGGATTTATTGGAGTCTATATTTATTTGAAAAAGAATCAAATTGCACCTTTGCATTTAATGGACGCTGTAGCTCCTGCGCTAATCATTGCCTATGGCGTAGGGAGAATGGGGTGTCAGTTTGCGGGTGATGGCGATTGGGGTATCGTAGCAAGTGCGATGCCAGAAGGATGGTTTTTACCTGATTGGCTATGGTCGTTTGACTATCCACATAATGTAAATAAAGAGGGGATTCCCATAGAAGAATGTAAATTTATGTATTGCAATAAATTGGCTCTTAAAGTTTACCCAACTCCACTTTACGAAATTGTGATGGCATTTGGCATTGGAGCTTTTTTATGGGCAATTAGAAAACGGGTGAAAATAGCAGGCATGTTATTCTTTATTTATGTATTTTTAAATGGTTTAGAAAGATTCTTTATAGAAAAAATTAGAGTCAATATAAAATATGAAGCTTTTGGAATTAGTTATACTCAAGCTGAATTTATAGCCGTCATTTTAATGATAATTGGGCTTGTGGGAATGTTTTATTTATCGAAAAAAGCAAAAGTAGAAACTAAGCATCATTCATAAGCGTTATAATTACGCACAAAAGAAAAAAATGGATAACAGAAATCAACCTAATTTTATATTTGGAATTATTGCAGTATTGTTTTTAGCACTAACTGTAGGGAAATTCATTCCATTTTTTGTTTGGTTTATTATTATTGCAGGGATTTTCAATTCTTCAAATAGATCTAAAAGAAAAAATAGAGATCGTGAATATTCTAGGCGTAGGGTAGAAGAACAAAAAGAACGAAATCAAAGAAGAAGAGCTTACGAAGAAAGAAGGCAAGGTAGTCAAGATATGCGTCGAAGAAGGGCCGATGCCGTAAGACAACAATCAAGTAAGGATAGAGTAAAAGTGGAGTTGCATAAAAAACAAGGACTGCAAAAATTTAAAGAATATGACTATGATGGTGCTATTGAAGAATTTGAAATTGCAATCCGTTTAGATCCTAAAGAAGTTTCAATTCACTTTAATCTAGCTTGTGCTTATTCTTTAAATGAAGATAAAAAAGAATCTTTGTATCATCTTGAAGAAGCAATAAAATATGGATTCAAAGACTTTGAAAAAATCAAATCTCACGATGCTTTGGCTTGGTTGAGAATTCAACCTGAATTTGAAACAATTAAAGAAAATGGTTTTACGTTTAAAACTAAAAAAACAGAAGAAGATAAATTGAAAGATAATCATAACCTTTTGGAACAACTCAATCGCTTACAAGATTTAAGGGAAAGACAAATTTTGACCGAAGAAGAATTCGTTATTCAAAAGAAAAAGCTTTTGGGATAGTTAGGTACAAATTTTGATGGACACTATAATGAAAATATAAAAATTGAAAAACTAAACTTATTACTCTATGCCATCTTATAAGGATAAAACTACTGCTGCTTTACTTGCCATCTTTTTAGGTCAGATGGGCGTGCATAGATTTTATCTCGGTCAGTTTTGGGGAGTTTTATATTTTATTCCTGTTTTAGGATCTTTGTTAGGACTTATTGACGGAATTGCTCTTTTTATGATGGATCAACAATCTTTTGATTATAAATACAATCGAGAATATCTTGATATTGGGTACAAAACTAGTGAAAGAGATTTTGAGTGGAGACGTGAAGAAGAAAGACGCCGTAGAAATATGCGTCGAAAAGAGTATCAATCTACAAGAAAACAACCATCTAAAAGAGATAGTGAGTTCTCTATTCTAAAAAAAGCAGGTATTATTAAATTTAGAAAAGATGATTTCTGCGGAGCTATAGATGACTTTAATCGTGCATTGGAGTATGATGAAGACAATGCTATTCATTTCAATCTTGCTTGTGCTTATTCTATAACCGAAGAAGCCGATAAAGGATTCGAACATTTAAGCAAAGCTGTAGAATTAGGATTTAATGATTATAATCGTATTTCAAACCATCAGGCCTTGGCTTTTCTGAGATTGCAACCTAATTACAATACATTTGTAAAAAATGGATATAAATTATCCCCTATTGATGGTATTTTTGAAGAAAAACCAATAAAAGAACTTGATTTACTTGACCAATTAGAAAAATTGGCAGAACTTAAGGAAAAAGGAATTCTTTCAGAAGAAGAATTTTTTACTCAAAAAAGAAAACTTTTAGACTAATCTGTCTTACATTTACCAAACCTACTTGATTTTATAAAGTTTAGTATTTCTTTAACTAAACGATAGGAACAATACGGGTATTGTCATCGTTTTGATTGAAAGTTAAACAAATTGTGCTGATTGGGTTAACTATGACAAAAAACACACATTATGTATGCAAGCAGTTTAATATCAAGCGATTTTATCCCTTTAAAGACATCTGACACTGGTGAAGATGCTCTTAGTATAATGGCAGACTACAATGTAAGTCACTTGCCAATTGTAAATGACAAACAACTTCTTGGGCTTATTTCTCAAGATGATGTGCTTCTTAATGATATCAATGAGCCAGTTGGTTCTTATCCATTATCTTTATTGCAACCATCCGTCTATGCTTCTGACCATATTTTTGATGTAATGAAACTATTAGGACAAGAGCAACTTACAGTTATTCCCGTAATTGATCGAGACGATAATTATTTAGGATTAATCACTGAAAAGAAATTAATGGAATTTTTCGCAAACACTGCTTCCTTTACGGAGCCTGGTAGTTTGATCGTTTTAGAAATTCCTAGACAAGACTATTCTTTAGCTCAAATTTCTCAAATTGTTGAATCTGAAGGATCTGTCGTTTTGAGTAGTTTCGTGACTACCAATTTGAGTTCTGCGCTCGTAGATGTGACTATCAAAGTGAGAAGTTTACAAATCCAAACCATCATTGCTAGTCTTGAACGGTATGGATATTCTATTAAAGCAACCTTCCAAGAAGAAGATTTTTATAGTAATCTTCACGATAATTATGATGCGTTGATTTCTTATCTAAATGTCTAGAAAATTAAAATAAAAGCTTTCCAAAAGTTCACAACTTCTGGAAAGCTTGTTATTGGTTTGCTAGTATTTTATTCATAATTTTATCCCTTAATCTGCGCAAGTGCAGTTCTTGTAAAGTCTGAAAGTACCAATTCCCCACTCATTGCCGCCCTTTCATCAAGCAATTGATCCCAATCTTCTGTTCCTTTCCAGAATACTTGTTTGAGTAATCTCATTGCTTCAGGATTAGATTTTGTCAATTTTTCGGTCAATGCCAAAATAGCCGCATCCATTTGAGTAGCATCTTCAAACAAATCGGTAAATAATCCTTTTTCTTTTGCCCATTGTGCCGTTTTCCATTCTGTGGCATTTATAGCTAAATGAGTCATTGCAGAATTACCAACTTTTCGTTCAACTGCGGGTCCAACAACAAATGGTCCTATGCCTATTGCTAATTCACTCAATTTTACGGATGAATATTTTGTAGCAAAACAATAATCAACGGACGATGCCAAACCAACTCCACCCCCAACAGCTTTCCCTTGAACTCTACCGATTATAAATTTCGGACACTTTCTACAAGCATTGATTACGTTTGCAAAACCGAGAAAGAATTTTTTCCCCGTTGATAAATCATTAATCGACATCAGCTCATCAAAACTTGCACCTGCACAAAATGTTCGATCTCCAGCACTTTTCAAAACAATAACTTTAATGTCTTCATTTTGCCCTGCATCCGTAATTGTTTGAGCCAACAATGCCAACAACCTTCCAGGCAAGGAATTATGCGAAGGATGATAAAAAGTAATTGTTCCTACTCCATTTAAAATTTCTAGTTCAACTGAACCCTGTTGTTTTATATCCATTTTTAATTCATTAATTCTATTTAAAAAAACCTTGACATCACCTTGAACCTTGCCCCCTTTGAACCTTGTACCGTTGCACCCATTGCACCTTGAACCTTTGCACCTTGCCCCCCATGCCCCTTACAAATCCTCCATTTTCTTAACCATCGTCAATATCGTTGCCAAAGCTACCGTTTCTCCAGTATCATCATAGACATCTACTAAAAATTTCACAATTCCTTTAGCTACATCATCTTCACTTCTTTTTTCTTGATCTATTTTTTCTTTTACTGTAAACCTGACACCTATAGTTGTACCAGGATAAACAGGTTTTGTAAAACGACATTCATCAATTCCATAATTGAGTAAAACAGGTCCTTTTTTTGCATCCACAAATAATCCAGCGGCTTTTGCCAAAATAAAATACCCATGCGCTACTCTTTGTTCAAAAATAGTTCCATCCAAAGATGTTTCATCCATGTGGGCATAGAAATTATCTCCACTAACATTTGCAAAATTCACAATATCAGTAACTGTTACTGTATGTTTTGCAGTGACTACAGTTTCTCCAACTTCCAACTCTTCAAAATGCTTTCGAAATACGTGTATTGGTTTTTCAATTTGTTTGCCACCATACTGATATTGATTGGTGATAGCCGTTATCATTGTAGGATGCCCTTGGATAGATGTACGCTGTAAATAATGCAAT
>CAMZLN010000027.1 GCA_947311465.1 uncultured Saprospiraceae bacterium | reverse complement strand
TTTTGTTTCTTTTTGTGGCAATGACAAAAAGAAAGCCGCCGGCAGGCATATCAGAATAGTTTTTATCTTAAATTTTTCTAACGGACCTTTGTAATTAGAATTTCATTTAAAATAAATGTATGACATACTCCCTTGGTGTAATTGTGATAATAATTTATTGGTTTTCATTCAAATATGAAAAACAAAATATTTCTATTGCTCTTTTACTAATCATGATAGCAGGTTTAGCTTTACGAGTGTATATGTCGTTGGATGCAAACCTACATCCCTGGGATGAGCGATATCACGCATTAGTTGCCAAAAACTTGTTGCTGCACCCATTGAGACCAACACTTTATGAAATTCCTCTTATGCCTTATGATTTTAAAAATTGGGGGAATAACCATATTTGGTTGCACAAACAACCCCTTACACTTTGGGGAATTGCAACAAGCCTGTGGATTTTTGGAATAAATACTTTTGCGGTCAGAATTCCATCTATTCTATTATCTACCTTAGGAATCTTTTTAACATTCAAGATCGGAAAATATTTTTACAATCAAAAAATTGGGTTCATAGCTGCCTTTTTATACTCAATTCATGGGATGATTATTGAGAAATCGAGTGGGAGGGCGGCTACCGAACATGTAGATATCTTTTTTCTGGTTTTTATTCAAGTGGCAATTTATTTTGCAGTATTATTTGCTGAAAAAAAGAAGATGATTTATAATGTTTTATGTGGTGTTGGTATAGGATTGGCGATTTTAGTGAAATGGTTGCCTGCTCTCATTGTATTGCCAATTTGGTTGTCCATCCAATGGGTAACAAAGCAATTTTCTTACAAGGAAATATTTTACAATTTTTTGATTTTGATATTTACAACAATATGTGTATTCCTTCCTTGGCAAATATTTATCATGAATGAATATCCACTTGAAGCAGCTCATGAGTATTTATTCAATTCTATGCACGTTTTTGAAGCTGTAGAAGGACATGATGGTACTTTTTCATATCACTTTGATAATATGAGGATTGTTTTTGGAGAATTAATATATCTACCTATAATTTGGTTTATTTATAAAACATGGAAACACTTTTCTTTTAATCGTTTGGCATTATTGATTTGGATATTTATCCCTTATATTTTCTTTAGTCTTGTGAAAACAAAAATGCCAGGTTACATATTGTTCACAGCACCTGCTATTTTTATTATCGTTGCTCTATTTTGGCAATATTTAGATATTTATAAAAAACTCTTTTCTTATCCATTGGGCATTAAGATATTGATGATTTTACTTTTAGCTTTGCCAGTCAGATATTCATTAGAGAGAGTAAATTACTTTCGCCCTTGGGCGAGTAACCCTTTATGGAATCAAGAAATTTCTTTATTGAAAGAAAATATCGCAGGAGAAAAAAATGTTATTTTTAATAGTCAAAATCCTATAGAAACTATGTTTCATACAAATTTTGTTGCCTATGAAATTATCCCAAATCAGAAAACAGTATCTGATATTAAAGCCAAAGGTTATGAAGTTTATATTCTGAATACAACAAAGGATGAATCCAAAATACAGCAACTTAAAGGATGTATTATTGTAGATTTTAAAAATGGGGAATTGTGGAAAATGACGCCTAGATTATAATCCAAAGGTATTTTTATGGAATTTGAAGGTTGTTAATTCGGGAATTATTGAGTAGAGCTGAATACCATCAGTCATGTCATCAAATTAAGCGAATTTTCGCCCAATCTCCCCGTTCTTTCATAAGATTTCTCCTATCCAAAATAGAATACACCCCATGCACTTCAAAGCATTTTTTTTCGTATCTTTGCCCCGATTTTTAAAAAAGAAAATACTAAATTATGGCAAATACGTCTGAAATCCGAAATGGATTGTGTATTGATTATAAAAATGATGTGTATCAAATTACCTATTTTTTACACGTAAAACCAGGTAAGGGTCCAGCTTTTGTCCGAACAAAAATGAAAAGTTTGACGAATGGTAAAGTAATTGATAATACTTTCCCTTCTAGTCACAAGATTGATATCGTTAGAGTAGAACGAAGACAAATGCAATATCTTTATAAAGATGATATGGGTTTCAATTTTATGGACAATGAGACTTATGAACAGGTGTCTATTGATCCGAAATTGATTGAGAATTCAGGATTGATGAAGGAAGGTATGAATATCGATATCTTGTATCACGCAGAAAAAAATACTCCTTTAACGGCATCTTTGCCTCAGTATATCACGCTCGAAGTAACTTATACAGAGCCGGGAATGAAAGGAAATACAGCTACAAATGCACAAAAACCAGCAACTGTTGAAACAGGGGCAGAAGTCAAAGTACCTTTATTTATCAATGAAGGTGATTTTGTGAAAATTGATACTGCTACGGGCAGTTATGTGGAACGTGTAAAAAAATAAACTAACTAAAAAAAAAGGACAAAACTTACTAATATGGATTTTAAAGATATTCAAACGTTGATAAAATTGATTCATAAATCAAATCTTACAGAATTTAAAATGAAAGATGGTGATTTTGAATTGAGTATCCGTACTAAAAAATATGGAAAAAATAAGGTTGAGCGAATTGTTCAGACTAGTCAGCCGATCATGCACATGCCTGCGGCACCAGTAATGCAAGAAGCGGCTCCTACAGCGGCTCCTGTTCCTAGTAGCCCTGCTACTCCAGTGCAAGTTGAAGAACAAAGCAATTTGATTGAAGTAAAATCTCCTATCGTGGGTACTTTCTATCGGTCTTCAGCTCCAGACAAACCTGCTTATGCTAAAGTTGGTGACGTTATCGCTGTTGGTGATACAGTTTGTATTGTTGAAGCTATGAAGTTGTTCAATGAAATTGAATCAGAAGTAAGTGGTAAAATTGTAAAAGTATTGATTGAAGATGCTCAACCTGTTGAGTACGATCAAGTATTATTTTTAGTAGATCCGCAAGGATAGAAATAATATTGGAGTCATTTTTTATTAATTGTATCAATCAAGAAATTATGTTTGAGAAAATACTCATTGCTAATAGAGGCGAAATTGCGCTTCGTATTATTAGAACTTGTAAAGAAATGGGCATCAAAACGGTTGCAGTTTATTCTACTGCGGATAGAGATAGCCTACACGTAAGATTTGCAGATGAAGCGGTTTGTATTGGGCCTCCAAATTCTGCTCATTCTTATTTGAATATTCCTAGAATAATGGCAGCTATTGAAATTACCAATGCTGATGCTTTGCATCCAGGATATGGTTTTCTTGCCGAAAATGCCGATTTTGCTGAAGTTTGTACAGAATATGGTATCAAATTTATTGGTCCAACGCCTAAGCAAATGCGGAAAATGGGCGATAAAATTACGGCAAAAGAAACTATGATAAAAGCTGGTGTTCCTGTTGTACCTGGATCTGCGGGCTTGATAAAAAATATTAAAGATGGAAAAGCTTCCGCTAAAAAAATTGGATATCCAATTATTCTGAAAGCAACTGCTGGGGGAGGTGGAAAAGGAATGAGAGTGGTTTGGAAAGAAGAAGATTTTGAAGAAAATTGGGATAATGCTCGTAATGAAGCTAAAGCATCTTTTACTAATGATGGAATTTATTTAGAGAAATTTGTTGAAGAGCCTCGTCATGTGGAAATTCAAATCATCGGAGATCAGTATGGAAATGCTTGCCATCTTTCAGAAAGAGATTGTTCTATACAACGAAGACATCAAAAGTTGTTGGAAGAAAGTCCTTCTCCATTTCTTTCGGAAGAATTAAGAGAAAAAATGGGAGAAGCTGCCATTAAAGCAGCAAAATCAATTAAGTATGAAGGTGTTGGTACAGTAGAATTTTTAGTGGATAAACATGGGGATTTTTTCTTTATGGAAATGAATACTAGAATTCAAGTGGAACATACCGTTACGGAAGAAGTGATTAATTATGATCTGATAAAAGAACAAATTAAAGTAGCGGACGGAATGAAAATTTTAGGAGATAATTATACTCCAAAAATGCATGCCATTGAATGTCGGATTAATGCAGAAGATCCTTTTAATGACTTTAGACCTAATCCTGGTAAAATTACTTCTTTTCATAGTCCAAAAGGGCAAGGCGTACGTGTAGATACACATGTTTATGCTGGAATGACTATTTCTCCTTATTATGATTCTATGATTGCAAAAGTGATTTGTAGAGCGCAGACACGAGGAGAGGCGATTGCAAAAATGTCAAGAGCCTTAGATGAATTTATCATCGATGGGATCAAAACTACGATTCCTTTTCACCAAAAATTGATGAAGGATGAACGTTTTATTTCTGGAAAGTTTGATACTGGCTTTTTGAATGATTTTGATTATGGTGATCCACCTGCTGAATGGTAAATCTCAATGAAAGGACTTGGAGGACTATTAAAATACATAAAGAATTATAAACCGCTTATTGGTCTCAATATTGTATTCAATATTTTGGTGGCAATTTTTTCTGTGATAAGTATTCCTGCTTTGATACCTATATTAGATATGTTGGCTGGTCAGACAACATTAGTTCATGATCAGCCAACATCTCTTTCTTCACAAGATGATTTTATACAATTCTTTTATTATCATTTGAGTCAGATTATAATCAATAATGGGGCTCAAAAGGCAATGGCATATATTTGTGTCGCATTTGTCATTATTTTCTTTTTTAAAAATCTTTTTCGATATCTATCCGTCTATGTGATGGCTCCTGTTCGAAATGGAATCATAAGGGATTTGCGAAAATCTCTTTTTGATAAGAGTTTGTATTTACCATTGTCTTATTTTTCTGAACAACGCAAAGGCGATTTGATTTCAAGAATAACTGCGGATGTGCAAGAAATAGAATGGAGTATTCTCAATGTGTTGGAAATATTTTTTAGAGAACCTTTTGTAATAATTGGATCTCTCATCATGATGATTTTGATAAGTCCATCTTTAACTTTATTTGTTCTAATTCTAATTTTATTTACTGCGTTTGTGATTGGGGGTATTGGAAAGGCACTCCGATCCCAATCAAGTGAAGTCCAAACGAAAATGGGTAATTTGGTGTCTTTATTGGAAGAAACCCTTTCTGGAATGAAAGTTATCAAAGGATTTAATGCTGAAGCTTATCAAGCAAAGAAATTTAATGATGAAAATGAATCCTATAAGACGTTACTGACAAGATTGTTGAGACGAAGAGATCTTTCGTCTCCTCTTTCTGAGTTTTTAGGTATGGCGACAGTTTGTGTTTTGCTTTGGTATGGTTTTTCTGAAGTGCTTGATGAAAAAATAAAATTAGCTTCTTTCTTTTCGTTTTTATACGCTTTTTTTGCAATTATCTCACCTGTTAAATCTTTTTCAAAAGCATATTATAATGTTCAAAAAGGACTCGCATCGGCTGATAGAATTGAAGAAATATTGAAGGCAGATGTTTCCATAAAAGATATTGTAAATCCTAAATCTATTCAAAAACTCGAAAATCAAGTTGAATATAAAAATGTATTCTTTTCTTACAATGAAGTTGAAAATGATGTTTTGCAAAATATAAATTTCAATTTAAAAAAAGGACAAACTATTGCTCTCGTTGGCCCATCTGGTGGTGGAAAAACAACGATTGTAGATTTATTGCCTAGATTTTTTGATGTGACTCAAGGTGAAATTAAAATAGATGGTGTCGATATCCGAAATTATGCTCTAAATGATTTGCGTTCTCTTTTTGGTATTGTGACCCAAGATGCTTTTTTATTTAATGATAGTATCTATAATAATATCGTTTTTGGATTGACAAATAAATCGAAAGATGATGTTGTTCAAGCCGCTAAAATTGCCAACGCCCATGATTTTATTCTACAAATGGGGGATGGCTACGATACCAATGTTGGTGACCGTGGTAGTAAATTGAGTGGTGGACAGCGACAAAGAATTACTATCGCACGGGCTATCCTTAAAAATCCTGAAATATTAATCTTGGATGAAGCGACTTCTGCCTTGGACTCTGAAGCTGAAAAACAAGTTCAAGATGCATTGGTTAATCTACTTAAAAATAGAACTTCTATTGTGATTGCTCATAGGCTTTCTACGGTTCAGGATGCGGATGAGATTTTGGTTTTGAAATCTGGGGTTATTGTTGAAAGAGGAAATCATGATGAATTGATGGCTTTGAATGGGGATTATAAGAAGTTGGTGGATTTGCAGATGGTGTAGGTTCGGTTAAGGATGTTGCAAATTTATTTGCAAGGAGCATGTAGAAAGATAAAAATGGTCAGTCAATACTGTTATTGAAATTGCAAATAAATTTGCAATGCCTGAAAACCTATTTCCCCCGTTTCTTCTTAAAATCCCCTCTCTTCCAAGCATCAAAAAACTTCTTCCAAGCAAACGCATTGAAAATATTCATAGGTGGTGTTTGACCAAAACTATAATAACTTTGAGCTTGTTGTCTCAAATAATAATCTGCATTTTCATTTCCATCACGAATTACTTCATTCCGCATCTTTTTTAACGCCTTTTCTGCTAGATTTTCTATCGCTTTTTCTTGCAATTCTGAAGTTACATCCATTGCCAAAAACTCTAATTTGAAGTTTTCTCTACTGGGCCATGGAAAAACAACAGTCTCAGGAAGATTAAAAGTATCTGTGGTTAATAATTGAACAATTGAATATCTATTTTCCGTTAGAGAGTCTGGTACTACAAAATCTACAGTTTTATAACCAATAGCTGAAAACGAAACCGTATCTCCTTTACTTGCAACAATGGAGAAAAAACCATGATAATCTGCAGCTGTTCCCCTGTGATCTTTAGTAATAAATACCGATGCAAACGAAACTGGAATCAAATCTTGATTGGTACCATCCATCACAACTCCTGATAATTGGATTAAACTATCTTGCTCATTTTCTTGAGCTGCGCTATATTGCGAAAATGATATTACTAAAATTGAAATGATAATAAATCGAAAATCTCTCATGATATTTATTTTGTTCTCTATAAAGAACTGATTTCGTTTGTAAAAGTTGTATGCAGTTATTTTAAAAGTGGTTAAAAATAGAGATATTTTCTACAAATGTCGTTCGGCATGATAAGAAGATCTAACCAAAGGACTACTTTCTACAATATCAAAGCCTTTTGACATTCCAACTTCTTTGAAATGTGCAAACTTATCTGGATGCACAAACTCAGCTACTTCTAAATGCATTTTTGTGGGTTGTAAATACTGTCCTAGCGTGAGCACGTCGCACCCATGTTCTACCAAGTCGTCCATGATTTTATATACGCCGTCATCGGTTTCTCCAAGCCCTAGCATAATACCCGACTTGGTGCGTTTTCCAAATGCTTTAGTTCTTTTGATTTGTTCTAAACTTCGAGCATACTTCGCTTGCGGACGTACTTTTCTATACAATTCTTCGACAGTCTCCATGTTATGAGAAACCACTTCTTGTCCAGCCGAAATCATTCTTTCTAATGCTTCCCATTTGGTCTTTACATCAGGAATAAGGGTTTCAATGGTAACGGATGGAGTTAGTATTTTAGTTTGAACAACAGTTTGATACCATATTTCCGCCCCTTTATCTTTCAATTCATCTCTATTTACTGAAGTCAATACGGCATGTTTTACTCCCATTAGATGGATGGCTTCTGCTACGCGTTTAGGCTCGTCTATATCTAACTCGGTAGGGCGTCCAGTTTTGACTGCACAGAATGAACAAGATCTCGTGCATACATTTCCTAAAATCATAAAGGTTGCGGTACCTGCGCCCCAACATTCACCCATGTTAGGACAATTTCCACTTTGACAGATAGTATGTAATTGATATTCATCGACAAGTCCCCTGACTTTTTTATAGTTTTCACCAATAGGTAACTTCACCTTTAACCAACTTGGTTTTCTAGGTCTTTTATTTGCGATAGGTAATTCTTGCATTTGAAATAGTCTAATAATTTTCAATACGAAAGTTATTCAATACTACTTTCGTTTTCCAAGCTGCAAAGATAGGTAAACATTCAGGAAAAATGGTCGGTTTGCAACATTTGCTGATAAGATATCTATTGTTTTATTATTATTGAGAACAACATGAGCATCATCCACCATAATTGGCATCTTTTTTATGAAAACATCTCCCATAATTCCAATTTCCATTGCTTTCAAAAATTCATCAAATGCCCCCCAATCAAAGTGAAGTCCTATTTTGAAATGTCCACCTGGAACCACTTTAGATTCTGAAAATCCAGTCAATAGACCAGCAGAACCAGCAATTTTATCTACATTTAAAAAAGTGGAAGCATTATTTTCTGAAAACTTTTCAACAACGTCATTGCCTTCGGTATTTTCCATTCTTAAATAATATGGTTTTAAAACGCCTAAAGTAAATCCTAATTCATAATTAATTCCAATAGCCAATCCATTGTGGCTTGCTTTTTCAGTATAATATCTTTTTTGTCCAATCCCCGCTCGTATGGCATATAGATTGTTTTGTTTGCCATAGCTGAATGATCTCAACTGAGATGCTCCTGCCGTACTTATAGTCGGGCGATGTTTGTATTCTTTTGGATGTCGTATTTCACCAACTTCAAAATGATAGTACCGAGTTTTATAGTATGTTTTAATCTGTCCTTTATCAATTGAAAAAGAATAACCGTTTGTATGTAAATTAAAAGATGCTGAAAATTCAGAATCATATACTATTCCTAATTTATTTTGTGGAGCACCTTTTAAATTATAATCATTTTGAGCGTTGACCGATAAGCCAAAACTTAATAGTAATCCCAGTAAAATGAATCTGTAAAGCATCTTCAATGTATTTGTTTTTTGAAATAATATTTCATGTGATACGACTTTGGTGTTAATCTGTCTGAAATATCGGACATATTATTGCCAAATTCGTATATTATACCAAAATATAAAACGATTCTAAAACAAGAAAAGTATTAAAATTGGTATTGTAGTAGGAAATAAGGGCTATTCTAAAAACGTTCTGAACTTCAATATACAAAAAAAAAAGGAAAAATGATACTAAAAAGTCTATTTTTGTCACACTATTTACATTTGAATCCAATTTTGTAGAGTTTTGATGTATTTTTTTGTTGTAAAGGGATTATATTAAAAATGTGGAGATGATTAGGTGATTTTGTCGATGCAAAATCTAGGGGAGAAGTTGAATTATTGAGTTGGAATATTGTAATTGTTTAAAATGTAATATTGGCAATAGATAATAAAATATTAATCTACTCTGATGAAACAAGTCCTAGGCTGGATTATGTTTTAAATTTGATATGCAATGATATTTGGAAGGTTCAATGGGAGTGTACAGATGATATTGTGGTTTTTAATTCAAGCGCTGTCGGTGTTATAAATTATAGTAATCAGATTTCTGAAAAAGGCATTCCTCTAAAACCTAGTTCTTTATTATTTGAAAAGGACATCAAAAATCAAGATATTCAAGTCTATTTTGAAGGAGAACTTCCTATGTTTTGTGATGGAGATTTTTTTGCAATGATTTTTTATATGGTGAGTCGATATGAAGAATATCTTCCATTTGATGCAGATCAACATGAACGATTTTCTGCTTCACAATCGTTAGCTTTTAAACATAATTTTTTAGATAAACCTATTGTACATATTTGGGCAAATTATTTGAAAAAAATCATTTTGGAGCAATTTCCTTTTATTAAATTTGGACAAAATAGATTCAAAATTCAACCAAGTTATGATATCGATATTGCATGGGCATTTAAAAACAAAGGGTTTAAAAGACAAATAGGCGGAATGTTTAAATCTTTCATCGGGCAAGGGGAATCTTTGAATCAGCGTTTGAAAATTATTGCTGGAAAATCACAAGACCCTTTTGATACTTTTGATTATTTAAATAGTGTGAATGATAGGTTTGAAATACCAGCCAAGTATTTTATTCTAATTGGAGACTATGGTGAATTTGATAAAAATACATCTCACAAAAACGCTGATTTTATTAAATTATTAAAAAAAATAAATGAAAAATATCAAATCGGAATTCATCCTTCTTATCCATCCAATTTTGATATCAATCAATTGACCATTGAGCAAAAGAGATTAGAAAAAATAATCGAAAAACCAATAATTAGAAGCCGTCAACATTATTTAAAATTAAAATTTCCCGATACCTATCAAAGATTAATTGCCATTGGAATCAAAGAAGACTATTCAATGGGTTTTCATGATCAAATCGGTTTTCGTGCAGGTATAACGATTCCTTTTTATTGGTTTGATTTGTCTAAGAATGTAACTACTAATTTGAAAATTTTCCCATTTCAAATTATGGATGTGACATTGAAACAATATTTGAATTTGAGTCTAATTGAAGCTATTCAAAGCATTGATTTAATTAAGAAAGAGATAAAAAAGGTTGATGGAGAAATGACTTATCTTTGGCATAATAGTTCGTTTTATGAAAAAGAAGGATGGGACGGGTGGAAATTGGTTTTAGAAGCAATAAATTAATTTGGAACACAATCACAAAAAAAGCCACATGAAATGTACATTTATTTTTTCACAGTTCCTTATTTAAAAGGAAAAAATATCTATCTTTGTGTTGGTCAAAAAACGGATAATTATGGTACATGATTTTAGTAATAAAAATTCAATTCTTCAAAGATTTATAGGTGAATTACGAGATGTGGATATCCAAAAAGATCCATTGCGATTTCGTGAAAATCTAAAGCGAATAGGTGAAATTTTCGCCTATGAAGTTTCACATACTTTGAGATATGAAAATCATGAAGTGGAAACTCCTCTAGGAATTGCCAATGTTAATTATCCGACAGAACGAGTTGTTTTGGCTACCATTTTACGTGCAGGTTTACCTATGCATCAGGGAATGTTGAATTTCTTTGATCGAGCTGAAAATGCTTTTGTTTCAGCCTACCGTATGCATCATAAAGATGGTACTTTTGAAATCAAGGTGGAATATATCTCGTGTCCAAATCTGGAAAATTCTGTTTTGATTATGGTAGATCCGATGCTAGCAACTGGTGCGTCTATGGAAATAGCGATCAATGCACTTAAAAAGTTTGGAAACCCAAAACATCTTCATATTGTTGCAGCTATTGCATCTGTAGAAGGTTTGAATAACGTAAAACGCAAATTTCCTGATGCGGATATTTGGATTGGGGCTGTTGATGAAGAATTGACGGCAAGATCTTATATTGTTCCTGGTCTTGGGGATGCTGGAGATTTGAGTTATGGGAAGAAGATTCAGAATTAAATTGTTTGTATAATATTTTGATGACTGGTATTGTAATGTTGTGAATGGGTTGGAGTTTATTTGTTTACAATTTACTTGCATATTAATTGTAATATTAATATATTTGTTTTGATTTTATTTTTTAAACCGAAAATTTATTTTTATGTTATCAAAACGTATCAAAACGTATCAAAACGTATTATTTCTAATCCTATTTTTTATTTTTAGTAATGGGCTATACGCTCAAGAAAAGGGAGATGAAAATCTTCTAGATGATTGCCCAAGTCCAACTCATGAGTTGTTGCAAAAGTATTATGAAGACCAACCTGAAACTCAAAAATTTATTACGGAGTATAAAAAGAATTTAAAAGCTGCTCAACAAAGTGGTGGTGGATTTATAATGAATAAAAGGATTCCATTGTTTTTTACATTATCATCAAATTCATTGAGTTTGAATGTAAATGCTGCGATTAACTTTTTGAATTCTAAATATGCAAATGCGAATATTACTTTTTATAATGCGGGTGTAGTTCGTATTGACAATTCATCTTTGGCAGTTAATAATCAATGGGAATTTTATAATACATCAGGTGTTATTGGTGAATATCGTTACCAAAGTCACTTTAATGAAGATTTGTTATCAATTTTGGAAAGCAACTTTAGAAGTAGAGAGTATAATTATGCTGGACCTGTCATAAATGTTTCAGCATTTGATGGTGCCAATATATCTTCTTTCCCAGAATTTACGATTAATCAGGATTACTATCATCATAATAATATGCTTAACCTACCGATTCTTTCACGAAGATACTTTTCACATGAAATGGGACATAATTTGAGCTTGTTGCATACTTTTCAGGGGAGTGGGACCTTAGCTAATAATTGGTATAAGAATATGAATGGTATAATTACATTTGTTCCAAATAGTACTTTGAGTAATATTGTCTATGGATCAAGTCCACCAAGCACAACTTATGATGGGAATCCGGAATTGAAAATAAGATTTTACAATTCGTCAAAAACATATAAATATCCAAATCATAGTGCTCCAAAGTTTGGTGGTGATCTTCTTGGCGATACACCTGCTTGTTTCCTGACACGTAATTGTACAAATAATTCCACTTATAATAAGGTACTTTGTGGGTGAATGAAAAGGGAGAAAGTTCAAGTCTTCGAAACGATGAACCGCTTTTTTCATTTTATCTTGTCGCCAAGCGAAATTTAAAAGAATTGACTAATATTTTTAATTTGGATAATGAGATTTTAGAAAAGGAATTTATTCAAAAATCGGGCAAGAAAAGAAATGTCCAATTACACATCCATTTAGAAAACATAGGAGAATTTAATCGAAAACTTACGAATCATTTTACCAAACAAGCAACTTTAACGAATTTGGATTTAATATGTTATCCGAATCCGGCAAGAAATCACTTGAATGTTGCCTTTTCTATGAAGAAAAGTGATATTGTGACTTTGGTTTTGAAAGATATAACTGGTCGTGAATTGAAAAGCCTAAAGTTGAACGCAGTTAAAGGTCAAAACATAAAAACAGTAGATTTATTGACTTTCTCTGCCAAAGGCCTTATCTTTATTTCAATCGAATCTAGTGAAGGAATAAAAACAACATCTTTTTTAAAAGAATAGTAATGATAATGATAATCAAAACCGTATAAATTTAGTAATTCGTATGCCAAATCAATAATTTGGCATACGTTTTCTTTTGTTAATTTTCCAGAAAATATTATATGAAAAAACATTTAACTCTACTTTTTTTAATTTTTATATCTAGTATTCTGTTTGCTCAAACAGATACCATATATTGTAATGTATCAGCACAAGGGGCTAATGATGGCACTTCTTGGGAAGATGCATTTACGTTTATACCGTATAATATGTATGATTATGCAAAACCTGGTGATCATGTATGGATCGCAAAAGGGGAATACCAGGGTGGAATAATATTCGGAGACAGTACATCTATTTATGGCGGATTTATAGGAGGCGAAACCAGTATTGATGAACGAAATATTGCTGAGAATGAAACAATAATAAAAGGGGGATATGATGATAGACCAAATGTATTGAAAGCTAAATATGAGCCATTTCATAAATTTGTCTTGGATGGGGTAACGGTGAGAGATGGATTTGCTAGTTTGAAATTTCCAGCCCAAACGCATAGCCTATTCCATAATTCTCTAGGAGGAGGTCTTTATATCGCAGGTGACGGTGGAGGTCCGAATTCAGTTATGGATATTTTGGAAGGGCCATTGGATATTGATATTCGTAACTGTATATTTATTAATAACCGAGGAGTTATGTATACTCCCTTTGGGTGTTATAATGGCATCTATATTGGAGGAGAGGACACGAAGGTAGAAATTAAAAATTGTGTTTTTGACAAGACTGGAGTGTCAATTGGAGGTTTATTTACTGCCTTTAGATCTAAAATAAATGTAAATATTGATGGAAATAGTTTTGTTGACAGTGGTCTTTCTCTTATACAACAATCATTTTCAGAAGGATCAAGTGTAGTCAATAATTGTAACTTCAGTGGAAATGAAATTTCTTTTGGACTTTCTTCGAGCTGTAAATTATCTAAGATTTTAAATTCAAATTTTGAAGGATTATTTACTGGTGCTAATTCACGAATCATTGAAAATTGTAACTTTAAAAATTGTATAAGTGGTTCTGGAGCAGCAGAAAAGATAATGAATTGCAGATTTTCAAATTCTTTGGAAGCTGCAATTGGTAGGAGTTTTTTAACTTTTGTTCAATTCCACGATACTGATACTACATATTCTACAGAATCAAATTATATTGGTACGGAAATGTTAATAGAGAATTGTGTTTTTGAAAATAATAAAAATCGTGCTATAAATTTTTTAAATAAATGTGTCATTATTAATAATTGTGTTTTTTATAATAATAGATCAAATGACTATGGTGGAGTAATACGAAGTGCAACAGATACTGTAAAGATTTATAATTCTATTTTTTATCAAAACAAAGGATTAGATTCAAATATTATATATTCCCCTGCTACTATTGTAGAGAATTGCCTCTTTGATATTGATAATTGTATATGGTTTGGCGATTTAAATTATTCCTTGGTTATGTCTGAAGATGAAGATGGAGATCATTTATTAGATACTGTTTACGGAGAACCCTTTTTATCATGCAAAAATAACATTTTTAAATCTGAACCCTATTTCAAAGACACCACACAAGGAGATTTTCATTTAACCTTATGTTCTCCCGCTATAAATGCGGGATTGAATAGCATTGTTGATAGTTTAGGACTTATTTATGATTTTGAAGGTAATCCACGAGTATTAGATGGGACAGTTGATATGGGCGTTTATGAATATGGAATTGATCGCCATGTTGAACAACCAAAATGTTTCAATGGATATGGTTCTATAGAATTTACATCTACTATTGGAGAAGAATTTTTATATCATTGGGAAAAAGATAGTATGGTAGGTGATAATCTGTCTGAATTGTCAGCTGGAATTTATAATATTACGGTTTCTTCGGGTGGATGTGATTTTGAAACTATTCAAGTGATAGATACGATTGGTGACATGATTATTGAATATAATATTCGAAATATAGAAAATAATCCCAATGACAAAGATGGATATATTGATATTTTAAGTGTGTCAGGCGGGACTCCGCCGTATCAGTTTGAATGGAGTAATGGAGCTACAACTTCAAGAATCAATTTTTTAACATTTGGAGACTATTCTGTTGATATCATTGATGGCCGTGGTTGTATTTCCCATAAAGAATTTGTAGTATTAAATAATGCAAATCCAATTGATAGTTTTTCATTGTTACCTAATTTAGTGAAAAATAATTCGGACATTGATTTACATTCAGGCAAATCATTGCGAGCGAAAGTAGTGATTATTGATGAATTGGGTAGGCGAGTTTTTGTAAAAAATATGGATTTACAGAAAGGAAGTAATATATTAAAGTCTCCACAAGTGAGTGGAGTTTATTTTATGCTGATAAAGAAGGAAAATGAATTAGTTGTGAAGAAATTTGTTGTTTATTGATTATTTCACCACCACCTTCAATACATCACCCCCCTTGTCTGAAATAACATGCAAAAAGTACATTCCTGATACCAAATCTGATGTAGATAATTGAATAGATTCGGAAGTAATATTTTGAAAAGAAGATTGATGTATCAATTGTCCATTCATATTTATCAATTGAATATCAAAATTAGTAGGTATTTTAAAAGACGTTTTTAGATTAATTTGGCTAGAAGTTGGATTTGGGAATACACTTATTTTTGAATCATAAGCTAAATCATTGGTACCAACTGCTTTTGCAATACTCATCTTTTTTGCATTTAAAATCTCACCAGTAGCATTGTCAATAATCATAATAACTGCATACATTTTTGAACGATTCCATTCGCTGCTGATATACCCGATATATTTTTGGTGAACGACTTCATCTTTTGAAAGATTTCTTGGTATGCTGTATTGATAGCCATCCCAACCTCCTAAAATGGAACGAGCCACTAAATCATATTTCATTTTTGAAGCAGGTACTGGATCTGGTTCGTTTGACCAATTTAAACCAGCACCTTCTAGAGTAGGTTCTTTACCAGAATAGGCATTATATTGCTCGTAATCAGATGTATTTCTTTTTACATCATTTTCAATAAAAACGACATTAAAACGGTAGTCAATATCCGCTAGATTAGCATAAGAAATAGCACTAAAACTAACTTGCACCGTATGTTTGCTTTCGTCGATGATTACTTCTCCACCATCTTCAAAACCAATTGGCGTGATGTCATTGGCTACTGCAACGTGCATTAATTCCATTTCAGTTACGTTGAAAAATTGCATTCTATTGATCAGTACTTGAGGTGAACCTTTGAATCCAGGAAGCTGTTCAATGGGGTCGCTATATGGATTTACATTCATAGGATCATTTTCTCCAAAATGTATTGCAATTCCTATAAAATCATCAGGATATTTCTTGGACATATAATCCATCCAAACATGCCCTTTGGGACAAGTTCCACATCTTGTACTTGTACTTTCTTCCGCAATCATCATTCGTTTTGACACATCGCTTACAGGAGTGATTGTCAATTCTTGTAAAATATTGTTGCCCAACTCATCTAGTTCTCCATTTGGATTTTGAGTAGAAAGGATAAATTTATAGTCTTTATATTCATCGATGTTGATATTGGGTTCGATTGTAAAATCTAAGAGTTGCCCATATTCTAAATCAATATTTTTTATTTTGTGAACAAATGTATTTCCATCAATATCATATTTTATATCTATTGTTGAAATATTATTGGCTCCTATATTTACGATGGTTCCATCAATGAATAATGGCGTATTTATTTCATGAAATTTAGTTGTAGTGATGCTATTTATTTTAGCACTATTACTTTGAATTTCTTTTACAATGATATTATCAATTCCAAGGAGAACCATGTCATTTGAATTGTTTCTAAAGGCAATATGAATAGATTTTCCTGCATAATTTTGTAGAGAAACAAACCGTTCTGTCCAATCTACCATCTCATGATCTACATCAAAAACAATATCTGTAAAATCAGACAATTCTGTTCCTAATGTTGAAACTAAAACTTGATATCCATCTCGAAAATCCATATTGAAAGACTTCGCTTCCCAGTTCAAAACGATTTTGTTATTAGGAATTTCAATTTTAGGAGTAATCATCCAATCGTCTGCAATACCACGTGGTGAATACCATGAATTGCTGATGGCTACTTTAGATCCGTTGCCTAGTTTTTCATCATTAGAAACTGTCCAAGCCTCATCAAAATTTTCCACTATAACATTGGGTGTATTGTTGTCATTATCAACCAAAATCATATCATCAATAGAAGTCTCAAAATCTTGAACATAGATTTGAGCTATTAAGTTATTTGCAAAAAATACGATACACAGTTGTAAAAGAAATCTCATTGGGAAACGGTTTCTTTGTGTATTGCAATAATTGTGCTAAATTAGTTGAGATGTAAAGTCAGAATTACTTCGCAAACTTGTTTAGGAATTGAGTTTGGTAACGTATCTATCCCTAAAAACTAAACCCAATAGAAGTCTGAAAAGATAAACTACGATCTACATCATTATTGAAAATATATCCACTTTCTCCTCTTTTATACAAAACAGGGTCTGCATTATTATTAGTTAAATCAGACAAGCCATAATAAACTTTAAGCCCTAAGAACAATCCTTGGTTTAAAAAAATAGATGCACCACCTACTACGCCCATTTCAAATTTATTGAATAACGGTGTTTCCAGTTCAGATGAATTGCTATAATAAGCTCCGAATGATTTTGGAAGTACGACTATATCACCATCAATATTTACATCAATAGATTCACTATCACTATTTCCAGCGCCTCCAGGTACATCTTTTAAGAAATCGTAATCCAAAGCAATTGTATATTCGTCAATCGCCACTCCATTAGGGGATACTCCGTTAAAAATCAATTCCCCTGCACCTGATGAATTGGTCATGAACCCAAAACTAAGACCTCCTGATATTTCTAACCAAGGAAGTACTCTTGCAAAAACAGATACTGGAAGGTCAATGTATGAATTAGTAACATTGACAAGTTTGTTTTGAGTTCCTAAAATAAAAATTTCTTCATTATTTGGTAAGAGTAATCTTTGGTAGGCATCACCTTCAAAAAGATATTTACTGCCACGTTGAGAAAATAAAAATTCAATGCGTGTACCAATGATGTCATTGAATGTATAATGAGCCATTGCCCCAATATGAAAACCCGAATTGTATTTGTGTGTTTCTAGATTTGCGCCTTGGTCATTTTGCTCCAAAGGGCCTAAAATAGTAGAGAAACTCAGACCTGCTTTAAATCCATATCCAAATTTTTGTGCAGATAGTTGAGAAACGAATAAAATACAAATTACCAATAATAAATTTTTCATTGTCCAGTTGTTAATACTTTTTTTAAAATAATTCTATAATTTAATTCTTCATCTTTTGGTTCAAAACCAATAATATTAAATCCATTGGTCAATCCAAAGAGTAGCATTGATTTGAATCGGTTGCGTGTCTTAAATACAATATAGTTAAAACCTTCTTTCTTTGCCCATTCTTCTTGATATAAGGCAAGTTTTTTAGCTATTCCCTTTTTTCTAAACTTTGGCAATACTCCTCCTATCCATGAATAGAAATAATTATCTCTTTCATAACCCGCTTTGAACCCAACATGCTGCCCTTTATGAGTAGCTATTAAAATTAAGCTTTTGTTTTCTGATAGTCTTTTTTTGAATTTTTCATCTGAATATGGAATTTCAAATTCAGGTATTTGTAGTGATATTTTTTGAATGTCTTCAATTGATCCTTTCTGAATTGTAAAGTTTAATTCCATTTAATCACGTTCTAGACACAAAAATATATAAATTTTAATCATTTGATAGTATTTTAGTATTTTTACATTAAAAAAAATAAAAACAAAGGGATTTTATGTTGTTTAATAAATTACGGGAGTACAAATTGAGTTATGAAGTCTATAATTTCTTTCAAAGAAAAGCATTGATGCATAATATTCCTTTATTTAAGAAATATGGGATTAAGAAAAAGTATTATCAATCTATCTCAAGTCAAGACTTTGTTCGTCTGAATGGAGAAAAGAATAAATACGATGTTGTAGATTCAAGAGAATTTTTATCTGAACATCCTAAATTTAAGTCTTTACCACAGTCTTATCAAGAATCTTTATTGGATTGGTCAAGAAACGGATATGCAATTTTGGAGCATTTTTTTTCGGAAGAAGAAATTACTGAATTTAATGATGAAATTGATCGTTTGATTCAATCTAAAAAAGCAAAATGGCAGTATGGAAATAAAATTATGTTTGCGATTCATGATTCCAAAACACTAAAAGATGCAGGTGATAGGGGACGATTGACTTCAATTTTGGGTATGTTGATGGATAAAAAAGTGAATTTATTTCAAAGTATTAATTTTCTGGATGGTAGTCAACAACGGACGCATTCTGATTCTATACACATGACAACTTTTCCTTTAGGGAATTTGATTGCTGTGTGGGTAGCTTTGGAAGATATTCAACCAGATAGTGGACCATTGCATTATTATCCAGGATCTCATAAGCTTCCCTATATTTTGAATGAAGATTTTGGAAATTTGAGTTCAAAATTAAAATTGGGGGATAAGGATTATAATGATTATGAAAATAAGATTCAAGATGTTTTAGAGTCAAATAATTTTCAGAAAAAAGTATTTTTGCCTAGAAAAGGAGATATCCTAATTTGGCATGCCAATTTATTGCATGGAGGAGAAATTCAAACCAATCCGAATGCTTCTCGAAAAAGTATGGTATTTCATTATTATTCTGAAGATGTTATTTGCTACCATGAAATAACGGAACGTCCGACTTTGTTTCTCTAACATTTTTTGTCAAGTAGTTGTCATTATTGTTGT
>CAMZLN010000026.1 GCA_947311465.1 uncultured Saprospiraceae bacterium | reverse complement strand
TACTAGCAATCATCATTATTTAGAAGCTTTTAATGCGACATTTTAACTTCAAATTCGTATTAATACCCGTATTCATATCAATGATAATGATTTTGCCCTCAATGATGGTCTTTTACCAAAAAGATTGGCAATAGGAAATATTGTTCAGCAATTTTCTATTCTCGCAAAACAGGCTGGGATATTAGAACGTTTCTTCGATGATATCCTCAATCAGATGCAAAGCCATTCAAAGGAAGTTGAAATTATGATTTCAGCATCTTACTTGAATGCAAAAACAAAACGAAATTATTTACAGTCTTATCAAAGAAGATTAAAGAAATTATCAAAATAAATATACCTAAAATTTCAAAAATTTCCGAAAAGCAAACTGATTCCCAATTTTAACTTTCACAAAATATATCCCATCCGTAAGCATAGTAACGTCGATTTGAGATTTGCTTGTATGTATCAACTTCTTTCCGAATTGATCAAGAATTATGATTTCACTGATAGTTAGATTGTCAATACTAGAAACATTCAAAGTATTTTCAGTTGGATTGGGTGAAAGCAAGATTTGATTTGCATCCAATAAATCTGAACTTCCAACCATACAAGATTGATCTACATCTGCTTGATTACTACATCCACTTGGATTTCCTATGATAATAATCGAACCTTGGACACCATCATTTTCTAGAATATTGCAAATGCCTTTGCAGTTGGATAGATTTGGATTAGTCGAAATAACTAACTTTCCACCAACCGTTGATAAATTTTCCAAGCCATTTAGACTTGCCAAAGCATTATTTTCTAAAATTTGTAGGTCTCCACCGATTTGAGATATATTTTCAAAACCAGTGGTGATAGATTCATTATTTCTAAACTTGTTTAAAATTTCATTATTTTGAATAGTAACATTCCCCGAAATAGCAGTGAGATTTTCTAAACCATTTAGATTTTCAAGAGAGTTATTAAACCCAATGTACAAATTTCCTATCAAGGTTTTTATAAATGATAATCCTGAAATATTTGTAATATCAGATGTCGTAAAAGGAGCTTCATTATCACCGATGATTAAATCTCCAGAAATAGTTGTTTTAGTAGAATAATTGGCTATAAAATCATCGACTTGAGCTTGTGTTCTTAACATGAATCCATCTGGATCTTCACATTCTGATTCGATAGCAGATTGACTGCTACAAGTTGAGGGATTGTGGTTGAATTCTATGATACCTGATACTCCGTCTGCATCAAAAAGAGTACAAAGAGCTGAACAATTCGTCAAATTTTCATTATATTCAATAACAAGGTGTTTTGTTGAGACTAGATTATTTAAACCATTTAATGAAGTAAGCATGCAATTCTTTATCGTTAGTTTTCCTCCAATTGTTGTTAAATCATTGAAAGGTAATACATCTATTTTGGTTGTATTCATTGTCAAATCACCAGAAACAACATACAGCTTACTTAAGCCGTTTAAGGAAAAAGGAAAGGATCCCGATTGATTTGAGAGTAAATTTCCAAATTCAAAATTACCTCCTATCGTTTTTAGAATACTAAAACCATTTACAACACTATTTTCTATACTAGAATAGCTATTAATAATTAAATCTTTACCAATTGAAAGGAGACTATTAAATCCATTAATTACATCAAAGGATATTTTTAGATCACCACCGATACTTTGCAAGTTAAGAAAGCCATCATTTACAACCAATTTTTTATTTTGAATAAAAATGACATCACCACCTATAGTTTTAATATTGTTTAACCCTTTGATATCAACCAGCTTATCAGTGTAGCCAACAATTAAGTCTCCAGTAATGCTTTTAATCGATAAAAGTCCAGATATATCAGTTATATCTATATTGGAATGTAAATCAGTTTTTTCTCCAATAATAAGCTCATGTATTATACCAGAAGTTGGATGATTAGCAACAAAGAAATCTACATCTGCTTGATTACGTAAATGATACTTTAAGTTACCTTCTCCTTCTAATGTAATAATTTGTTCGTAAACAGCTACATTCCCGCAATCATCTGTAGATGTCCATGTTCTTGTGATTATTTTATTAGGGCATTGACCAGTTTCCGTTTGAACAAATTTTGGTAGAGGTAGATTAGGAAAACAGTTATCTGTTGAGGTTACATTTTGTGGTTTAGGCAATGTATCAGAACAACTTAAAGTAATGTCATCAGGAACACCCTGAAAAAGTGGAGCTGTTGTATCATCGACAGTAATCAATTGAGTTTCCACTGCGGAATTTCCACAATTGTCTGTTGCTGTCCAAGAACGTGTCAATACATAACTGCCAGAACAAGCACCTGGCGTTTCAAATTCTACAAAAACAATATCAACATCAGAATCACAATCATCCGTAGCATAAATATTATTTGGTGGAACAGGTACTGCATCACATTCGGTTATTAGATCAGCTGGAACATTACTCAAAACTGGCGGTGTATTATCTTCGACAGTAATCAATTGAGTTTTTACTGCGGAATTTCCTGTTTGACTAGTTGCAGTCCACACTCTTTTGATTGTGTAAGAATCATCGCAGCTATTAAAATCTATGGTCTCCTCAAGTTTTGGTAATACAGTCTCTCCCTCACAAATTGCTTCTACATCAGAAGGAGCATTAGGAACATTATCACATTCGACGGTAATATCTGCTGGAACATTAGTAAGTACAGGAGTGCATTCATCAAAAACTGTTTCTGCGAAAGAAACACTAAAGTTTAATAAAAATAGTATAAAAAATAATGATACTTGTAATAGTTTTCTCATGACTAATATTTTACGTTTGTTATAATTTGATGATTTTTTGAAAAGACTGTTGGTTGGTAATTGTGAAATTAGCAAGATACAGTCTTGAAGATGATTTTGCAACATTAGTAAAAGTGTTCATAAGAATGATTTGTGAAATGGTAAAATAATTAAAATTTCAAAAACTTCCGAAAAGCAAACTGATTACCAATTTTGACTTTTACAAAATATATCCCATCTGAAAGCATTGTAACATTTAGAAGTACTTGTGGAGTAATTCTGTTATCTTACACAAAGATACTACCATTTTCATTCAAAATCAATAACATTATAAAAGTAAATCTTGTTTTAAAATCAAAATCTCCCACTATATGTCACAAACTCTTAGTTATTAACAAAAAAAACGTATTTTTGAATCAAAAATCAATGGACTTTAGAAAAAAATACATCAACGCATCAGAATCTGAACTCATCTATGTTATCGAAAATACGGATATTTTCATTCCAGAAGTGATTGAAGTTGCTAAGGATATTTTCAGTATGCGAATTATTGATGATGAAGAAATTGAGAGAATAGCCATTGATGTCAATACCAAAATCGTTAGAGATAAAATGGCAAAATTAAATCCACTTCAAGATGACATCTCAATTCACAGTAGTTTTTTTTTAGATAAGGAAATTATGAAACAATTGTATATTTTTGAGCTTGAATTGTTGATGGAACAAAAAGATGCATTTCGTTTTGATGTATGGAAATATGCGATTAGTGGGATTTGAAACGGAATTATAAATTAAGAATTAAGGATGGAAATATTTCAAGATAAAGATTTTGTCGAGTTACAAGATAATTATGATTATTGTAGATTCATCAACTGCAATTTCACAAATACCAATCTATCCAATATCTCTTTTGTAGAATGCATCTTTGAGAATTGTAATCTTAGTAATGTAAAACTTGCAGAAACTGTGTTCAATGATGTAAAATTCATCAATTGCAAGATGATAGGGCTAAGGATTAATGATTGTAATACTTTTATTTTTTCAATCGAATTATCAGATTGCAACTTAAGTCTTTCTTCTTTTTATAAAATGAAGTTGGTGAGTCAACGATTTGATAATTGCAATCTCCAAGAAGTGGATTTTGTAGAAGCGAATTTATCAAAATCTATATTTGACAATTGTGATCTTTCAAAAGCTGTTTTTGAAAATACAAATCTAGAAAAAACCGATTTCCGCACCGCCATTAATTATAGTTTTGATCCTGAATTGAATCAAATTAAGAAAGCAAAATTTTCAAGAGAAGGCGCTTTGGGATTATTGTTCAAATATGATATAATTATTCGTTAATTTTGATGTATCAAATTGGTTAATTCTTCGTAAACCATACGAATAAACACGCCTCCTTATGATTTCAATACTAATGCCTGTCTATAATGCAGCTTCATTTCTTGAAGAATGTTTGGATTCTATTATTAGTCAAACGGAAACTGATTGGGAGTTGATCGCCGTTGATGATATGTCAACGGATAAAAGCCTGTCAATTCTAAAGTTGTATGAAAAATCTGATCAACGAATACATGTGTATCAAAATATTAAAAAAGGAATTATTCCTGCTTTGAGATTGGCTTATGCAAAAAGCAAGGGAATCATGATTACAAGGATGGATGCGGATGATGTTATGGCGAGCAATAAGTTGGAATTATTAAAAGATACTCTTGTGCTTTCGGGGGTGGGTCATTTGAGTACGGGATTGGTAGAATATTTTTCTGAAACGAAAGTCTATGATGGATATAAAAAGTATGAAGATTGGATCAATAATTTAACTATTTCAGAATCCAACTTTGATGAAATTTACAAAGAATGTGTCATTCCGTCTCCTTGTTGGATGATTTTTCGAGAAGATTTTGATTTTTGTGGTGCTTTTAATCCAAATACTTATCCAGAGGACTATGATTTATGTTTTCGATTTTATCAATTCGATATGCAAGTGATTGGTGTTGACCAAGTGATTCATAGATGGAGAGATCACCCAAATCGTGCATCTAGAACAGATAGTAACTATGCGGATAATCATTTTTTCAAATTAAAATTGGCTTATTATCTTTCTTTAAATTATTATCATAGTCGAAAAATAGTAATTTGGGGTACGGGAAAAACGGGTAAAGAACTTGCCAAAGAACTACGATACTTTGAAAAGCCTTTTGATTGGGTGACTAATAATCCTAAAAAAATTGGTCATAAAGTAATGAATATTGAGATTGAGTCTTATAAAAAGTTACCGATGATGTGGCAGCCACAGATACTTGTTGCTGTTTCTTCCCCTGAGGGTAAAGCTGAGATTCAGGAGTTTTTTGATCGACATCAATATGAAAGGAATTATCATTATTTTTGGATGGTGTAGTTTTTTATTGAAACTTTTTGTGTTTATTTTTTGTAATTAAAATATATTTTGTATATTTGCCTTTATATTGAACTGTTAAATAGATTTTCTTCTATATTATATTTACTGCTATTTATTTTTTTTATTAATTTATTAAACTTTCCAAAAGTTTTAAACTTTTGGAAAGTTAGGAAAAAAACAACTACGAATGGCAAAAATACCACTTGAAGCAAACCAGTACTACCACATTTATAATCATGCAAATGGAAACGAAAACATTTTTGAAAACGAGGGAAATTATTATTTCTTTTTAAGACGTTACGCAAAATTTATTAATCCTATTGCTGATACTTTTGCATACTGCCTTATGCCCAATCACTTTCACATTGCGCTTAAAATAAAATCTGTCCTAGAAATAGAATCCATCGCAAAATATCCAAAATATAATAATATCCCGTCATTTTGCTCTAAACAGTTTTCTAACTTATTTAGTAGCTATACGCAGGCATTTAATAAACAGCAATCTAGACGAGGTAGCTTGTTTATTCCAAATTTTTCAAGAAAACTTGTAGAAGATGAACATTACTTCAAAAACTTGATTCATTATATCCATTTTAATCCTGTTCATCATGGATTTGTAGATGATTTAAGAGATTGGAATCACTCTTCTTTTGAAAGTTTATTTAGTAAAAAATCAAGTAGTCTAAATAAAGAAATTGTATTGGATTGGTTTGGAAATAGAAATGAATTTTTCAATTTTCATCAAAAAGAAATTGATGAACGAATGATATTGGAGTTGGAAGACTATTAATCAATTAAAAAAGCTTTCCAAAAGTTTAAAATTTTGGAAAGCTTTTTTAATTATTACCCCTTACTAGAAGTCACCATCGCCTTCATATACATTCTATTCAATCGAGCAATATTCGTTACAGAAATCTCTTTCGGACATTCTGCTTCACATGCATAAGTATTTGAACACTGTCCAAAACCTTCCTTATCCATTTGATTTACCATATTGATAACACGTGTATCTACTTCTAATTTCCCTTGTGGTAATAATCCCAAATGAGAAACCTTAGCAGCAGTAAACAACATTGCTGAAGAATTTGGACATGCAGCAACACATGCTCCACAACCAATACAAGCAGCAGCATCCATTGAAAGCGAAGAAATTTCTTCATTCACTGGCACAGCATTGGCATCTTGCGGTGCACCCGTGTTGATGGTAATATATCCACCTGCTTGAATTATCCTATCAAAAGCAGAACGATCCACCATCAAGTCTTTTAAAACAGGAAAAGCAGCAGCTCTCCATGGCTCAATTGTAATCGTATCTCCATCCTTGAAAAAACGCATGTGCAATTGACAAGCAGTAGTTCCAGATGACAAACCATGTGGTTGCCCATTAATCACCAAACTACATGCTCCACAAATACCTTCTCGACAATCATGCTCGAAAGTAACAGGCACTTTCTTTTCTTCTACTAATTGTTGATTTAGTACATCCAACATCTCTAGAAATGACATGTGTTCGTTGGCATCAACTTGATAGGTTTCAAATTGACCTTTTGTACTTCCATTTTTTTGTCTCCAAACTTTAAGCGTTAATCGCATTTTAATATATTTTTAAGTCTGTTAATTATTATATTTTTATTTCAAATACTGGATGTCCTGATGTCTAAAGTCCTGACGTCATAAAATCTTACTTATAACTACGTGTCTTCAATTCAATTTCATTAAATTCTAAATCTTCACGGTGCATTTTCATATCACCACCATTCCATTCCCAAGCAGCAACATAGGCAAAATCGGCATCATTTCTCATTGCTTCCCCTTCTGGAGAACGATATTCTTCTCTAAAGTGCCCCCCACAACTTTCATTTCTTTCCAAAGCATCTTTGGCAAGCATTTCTCCCATTTCCATGAAATCAGCTACTCGCATAGCTTTTTCCAATTCTTGATTCATTTCGTTCAACTCACCAGGAACATAGACATTTTCCCAAAATTCTTTTCTTAAAGCTTGAATCTCTTTGATAGCGGCATTTAGACCTTCTGCATTCCTAGACATCCCTGCATAACCCCACATGATTTTTCCTAATCTTCTATGGAAATTCTCAACAGATTCTGTTCCTTGAATGCTTATTAATTTTTCTAAACGATTTTTGACTTCTTGTTCCGCCTGCATAAATTCAGGTGAATCATTGGCAATATGTGGAGTTCTAATATCTCCAGATAAAAACTGACCAATAGTATAAGGCAATACAAAATATCCATCAGCCAATCCTTGCATCAAAGCAGATGCACCCAATCGATTGGCACCATGATCAGAGAAATTACATTCTCCTGTAGCAAATAAACCTGGAATATTTGTTTCTAAATTATAATCAACCCAAAGACCACCCATTGTATAGTGAATTGCGGGATAAATTTTCATAGGTACTTTATAAGGATTATCTCCAGTAATTTTTTCATACATTTCAAAAAGATTACCGTATTTCTTTTCAATAACAGCTTCTCCTAAAGAAATGATTTCATCTTTACTTGGATTATGATTTCCTTTTGCGTAAGCTTCTGACTTACCGTATCGTTGAATCGCAGCAGCAAAATCTAAAAACACACCTAAACCAGTGGGTGCTACTCCATTGCCCCCGTCACATGCTACTTTCGCTGCTCTTGACGCTACATCACGCGGTACTAAATTACCGAATGCAGGATACCTTCTTTCTAAATAATAATCTCTATCATCTTCAGGTATATCATTCGCCGCTTTTTTTCCTTCTCTTACTAATTTTGCATCATCAGCATTTTTTGGAACCCAAATTCGTCCATCATTACGCAAACTCTCTGACATCAATGTCAATTTAGATTGGTAGTCTCCTGAAACAGGAATACAAGTTGGATGAATTTGAACATAACAAGGATTTGCCATGTAAGCACCTTTTCTTACAGATTTCCAAGCAGCGGTGACATTACAATTCATTGCATTGGTAGAAAGATAAAATACATTTCCATATCCACCTGTTGCTAAAACCACAGCATGTGCAGAATGTCTTTGAATCTCTCCACTTACCAAATCTCTTGCAATAATACCACGAGCCTTACCATCAACGATAACTACATCCAACATTTCATGTCGGTTGTACATCGTAACTTGTCCTGTAGATATTTGTTTTGATAAAGCACTGTAAGCACCTAAAAGCAATTGCTGTCCTGTTTGACCTCTTGCATAAAAAGTTCGAGAAACTTGAACTCCCCCAAATGAACGATTGGCTAATAATCCGCCATATTCTCTTGCAAAAGGCACACCTTGTGCAGTCGCTTGGTCAATAATACTATTACTCACTTCTGCCAAACGATGAACGTTGGCTTCACGAGATCGATAATCTCCACCTTTTACAGTATCATAAAATAAACGATAAATACTATCACCATCATTAGGATAATTCTTAGCCGCATTGATGCCACCTTGGGCAGCAATACTGTGAGCTCTACGGGGACTATCATGAAATGTAAATGCTTTCACATTATATCCCATTTCAGCCAATGAAGCAGCCGCAGAACTACCTGCGAGTCCAGTTCCTACTACAATGATATCTATTTTTCGTTTGTTATTCGGAGCTACCAAGTTCATTTTTGAACGATAATTTGTCCAAGTATCTGCTAAAGGTAATCCCTTTGGTACTTTGCCATCAAGTTTCATATATCTACTTTTTGAAAATGATTATATATTAAATACGTTCTATTTTACTAGATGCATTAATGTCTTATTTAATAAAAAAAATGTACAATGGAATGAATGCAAAAATTCCAGGAATAATGATTGAATATGCCCAGCCTAGTGCTTTCACTACTGGTGTATATTTTTTATGATTTAATCCCAATGTTTGAAATGCACTTTGAAATCCATGAGTTAAGTGTAAAAATAATGCCGCAATCCCCAATTCATAAATAATTAAGTATAGCGGATTCTTAAATTTATCCATTGCGTGCTGGTACAAATCATGTTCTGGAACAACTCCTGTTACTTTTAAAGGAACAAAGAAATCCCCCATGTGTACGACTAAAAAGAAGAAAACCAATGTACCTAGGAGTGCCATGTTTCTTGAAGTCCATGTAACTTTAACATATTTATTCACTGCATATTTTTGACCGCCACGAGCTTTTCTATTGCTGCTCCAAATCATCCATCCTTGTATCATGTGGATAATAAATCCAGCATAGAGACCCATTGCTAAGATTTTAGAAATCAGGAAATTGCTTTCCATAAAGTGAACAAATGCTGTAAAAGATGCTCCATCGTCATTAAATACTAATGGAAGATTTCCCATCGCATGGATGATTAAGAATGAAATCAAAAACAATCCAGTCAAACTCATTATAAGTTTTCTTCCAAGGGATGATGTCAAAAACCTAGTAAACCAATTCATATATGTAATTTATTTTAAATGTAATTTATTTTTTTATTTGTAGCCACAAATTTAATGGGTTATATAGAAAAGACAAATTTATAGGAGAATTATAGATAATTTTAGGCTTATTTAGAATTTGTCTAGGTTACTTGAAGGATTTAACATAAAATTACACCTTATAGTTCATCCTCAGGAACTGTGAAAAACCAAAAAAATAAAGGGTTATGCTTTTGAATATAAATCATCTGCCAAAATACGGTTTACCAAAACATCATTTGGTCTTTTTGTGCAAAAACATCTGCGTTAAAACACTGAGAACTCAGCATTAATTAGAAAAAGAAGGACATTAAAGGTTAAAACTATTTTTTCTAGACCAAATACATTTCCAAAATCTCCATAACATAAGAATTCTCCACTAATTCTGGGGCTAAATCAAAAATGATATCATGTTTACTTACATCTTCAGATAAACAGTCGACTAATCTTACCATACCCTCCTGATTATTTCCAATTCTGAAATGACATACCGCATAAGCATATCGAAGTAAAATATCATTATTAGAATTATAATTAGCACTAAGGGAAGTCTCCATGGCTTCTTCATCTCGATCAAGCATTAACAAAACTGCAATAAATTTTATCCATACCAAATGATCATCAGGAGCGATGAGACATGCGGTATCCAAATTATTGATTGCACGTTTTTCATTTCCTAACTCCAAAAAAGCATCCGAGAGACCTAAATAATAATCAACATTATTGTCATTCAATTCAAGCGCTTGCAAATAAGCGCCTGTAGCTTGCTTAGCTTTTTCTTGCTTCATCAAGCATTCTCCTAATCTATAATAACTGATGTCCGAATTAGGATCTAATTCAAAAGCTTTTACATAAAAAGCTTGTGCATATTCAAGTTCCCCTTTTAGTTCGTAGCAATATCCAATTTGTGTCAACAGACTTGCATCAGGTTTAATATTTGTAGATAATAAATCTTCAAAGGCAGAAAGGGCTTTCTTAAAGTTGCCAAGTTGCAGATTTAAATCTGCATAACTTTCATACGCAGAAACAAATTCACTATCAATCAAAAAGGCATATTCAAACGCTTCAATTGCTAGCGCAAAATTTTCCATTTCTTGATAAACAAACCCTAAATTGAACCATGCTACGCTTGAATACGGATCTTGGTCTATTATTTCATTAAAAATTCGAGCACCTCTCTTGTATTCTTCTGTAAAGCTAATACACTGTAAAAGTTGCGCTAAGGCATGTTCGTTTTTAGGGTTATGTGTTAATTCTTCTTGTAATAAAAATATTTTACTGTCTATTTGTGACAATTTATCTTCAATGTGTTCTTTATCAAATAATGTATTGCCTTCAAACATATGTGTTGAAATACTTTCATTTGAACTATTTTCTGATTTTTGTTCATTAATCAGTGATGCCAATAGGATTCTTATATCAAAATCTCCTGGCGCAAAAATTTGAGCACGCTCTAAACAGGTGATTGCTTCATCTTTTTCACCGATATCCAATAAAAGATTGGCTTTTATAAAATAAAAGTCTGAAGTCGACGGATATTGCACCAAAGCATAGTTAACTGTTTTCAACGCATCATCTACTGAAATTGATTCTCGGTAATATTCAATTATCTTAAAGAATACCGTTTCCTTAATCAAACCTACCGTTCCCTTTCCTGACATTACCTCATACTCGGCAACAATTCTTTTTAAACTTCGATTTTCTTCGTTTCTACGTTCCATTTAAACTTGTTTATTTCAATTTGAGCCTAAATATATAGAATTATTTTACAGAAATCTGCACAATGTATTAGATTTTTTTTCACATTTTTTTTTTTATAAATTCACCATTAAAATCATATATTGTTGTATTTCAATTATTTATATAATTTTATAATTTCATACGTATTATATCGGATGTTTAACATCCTCAATCTCATTAAAGAACACATATTATTTTAAACAAATAAAAAAATAAACAATATTTTGATTATGAATTTATATCTCTCTTTGCTTATTCTTTGTATTTGGCTATTCGTAACATGGTAAATGAATGCTAATTTAAATCCTAATAAATTGACATTCTACGCTAGTGGACCTAACGAAATAAATTTCAGTAATCTCTACTATTATTTTTTCAAATTCTTATATTTGCATTATGTTAAAATCATATTATAGAAAGGCAAACATCGAAGCAGGATGTGATGAAGCAGGGCGTGGTTGTTTAGCAGGACCTGTATATGCTGCCGCAGTAATCTTACCCAAAAGATTTAAAAATAAAGACCTAGATGATTCAAAAAAATTATCCCACTTACAAAGGATGCAACTTAGGGAGATAATTCAAAAAAAAGCAATCGCATGGGCGGTTGGAATTGTTACTGAAAAAGAAATAGACGAAATCAATATTCTAAATGCTTCTTTTCTTGCAATGCATCGTGCTATTGATAATTTAAATACAAAACCGACTGCACTATTAATTGACGGAAACCGATTTAATACTTATGAAGGTATAATCCATGATTGTATCATTAAAGGAGATGGAATCTATGCTTCAATTGCAGCGGCGTCAATTCTTGCAAAAACTTATCGTGATGAATTTATGGCAAAAATAGATAAAGAATTTCCTAATTATGGATGGAAACAAAATAAAGGGTATCCTACAAAAAAACATCGAGCGGCAATCAAGGAATTTGGAGCGACAAAATATCATAGAATGACTTTTCGTCTCCTACCAGAAGACTGATTGTAATTTAAAAATCTACTTTCGTGATAAATAGACCCCAGATATAATTAAAATTAATCCCAGTATCTGAATGAAATTAATCAATTCTCCGTCTAAAATACCCCAAAATAATGCTACTCCAGGTATTAAATAGGCAACTGTAGAGCTAAATATCGCATCTGTTTCCCTTACCAATTTAAAAAGGATTATGGTAGCTAAAAAAGTACCCATCAATGCCAAAATAGAAACATATAATAAAGATGTAATTCCACCATTGGTTTGAATGACATTGACAAAATCTGTTGAAAATAAATATATTATCGCAATAGGGGCAATGGCAATAAAGGATGCTGAACTTACCGACAATGAATCTATATGTTTTAATTTTGATCCAATGGTATTTACACTTATGGCATAACATATTGTAGCTATCACGATTAATAGACTATATCCAATATTATCCATTTCAATACTCCCATTTGCTCCAAATATTAGTATTGATGCACCAATCAACCCTAAGATAACACCCAAAGTTTTGAATAAATTATTTTCAACATTAAAAAATAAGACACCTATTATTAATGCAAAAATCGGGGTCAAGGCATTGAGAACTCCAGCCATTGAGCTATCCACTTTGGTCTGAGCCACAGAATACAATACAAAAGGAATCGCACTTCCAATATATCCTACGATAGCAATATTTAGAATGTCTTCTTTCTTAATTAATTTATATTTTTTTATAAAGATTGGTAAAAAGGCAAGTGAGGCTATCACTATACGTAAAGAAGCAACTTGTAGAGGATCAAATGAAACCAATCCTTTTTTTATTAAAACAAAGGAGCTTCCCCAAATAAAACTTAATCCTAGTAATGTTAATAGCGCTCTATTTTTACTAATTTTCATTTGGCAAAGGTAGGTCTTCGAATCACTAAATAAACAAGAACAATAGTTAAAAAATTAAAAAAGGTGCTACACAAATCGTGTAGCACCCCAATAATTTTATTTCAAAAAGACTTACTTTTGAAGTACAATCTTTTGAATTCCAATTTGATTCTCAGTTTGAACTTTCACAATATATGTTCCATTTGCAAATTGAGATAAATTAATAGGTTCATTTATTATTCCTGTATTAAAATCAACATCTTTCGACATTAATGTTGTCCCAAGAATATTATAAACTGTAATATTTAAACTGCGTTCTGCTTTTCCTTGTACTTTTAATGTAGTAACATCAGAAGTTGGATTCGGATTTAATTCAAATATATTTAAGGCTTCTAAATCATCATTTGCTGTAATTATATTAATAACAGTTTCGTGTGTATCTGTACCACAAATATTAGCTATTGTCAATCTAATGGTATATTCACCCGAATATTTGTATTGATGAACCAGAGATTCTTCAGCAGAAGTTTGCTCATCACCAAAATCCCATAAATAAGTTCCACCACCTTCACTTGTATTTATCACTTGAATCTCGCCATTATCCAATTTTATTGTATAAAAACTAGCAGTTGGCTTATCAAATACTTTTATAAATGTTGTCTCAGTAGTTGTTTTTGATCCTGCAGAATTAGTAGCTGTCAAGGATACATCATAAGTTCCTACTTCATTATATGTCACTTGAGGATTTTGTTCTGTTGATGTACTTGGTGTTCCACCTGGAAATGACCAAACCCAATGTTCAGGTGCGTTTGTTGAATTGTCCGTAAATTGTACAACTAGAGGAGAGCATCCTTCTTTTGTATCACTAGTAAAACTTGTGCCAGGAATAATATCAATGGCAATCATTACACTATTTTGTTTAGTATGCTCACCACAATCATTCTTTGTCGTCAATGTTACTACATAAGTTCCATTGGCTGCATAATTATGAACTGGACTTTCTTCCGTACTTGAATTTCCATCTCCAAAGTCCCAAAGATACGAGTCAGCTCTTGTACTTGTATTAATCAATGTAAGCTGAGATCCAAAAATGATTGGGTTAAAATCTGCATTTGGAATCGAGTTCACAAATACTAATTCGCCAACAGTTTTTGTATCAAAACCCACTGCATTACTTGCAGTAAGTGTTGCTGAAAATACTCCTGGTTGCTTATAAATTACAATTGGATTCTGTGAATTTGAAGTACTTGGCTCTCCACCTGGAAATGACCAATTCCAAGAAGTTGGGTTATTGGTACTCAAATCTTTATATTCTACTATAAATGGTGTACATCCATTAGATGCTCCAATTTCAAAATTAGCAACTGGACCATCTCCTGTTGTTGTCGTACTTATCAAAATGGTATTTGATGATGTTATTTGCCCACAATCATTTTCAACTGTTAATACTACTGAATATGTACCATCTGTTGCGTATAAGTGTGTTGGATGTAAATCCGTACTTGTCATCCCATCTCCAAAATTCCAACCTACAATAGTTCCATTATTTATAGTACTTGTAAAAGTAACGCTTTTTCCTGTAGATGAATAAACAAAAGATGCTGTTGGTGTTGTTCCTACTGTAATGGATTTTACTTTTGTACTAGATCCTGCACTATTTGCTGTAACCAAAATTACGGCATGTTGACCAGGTTCTGTAAATACTACAGTGGGATTGGCTTGCGTAGATGTTGCAGGTGCTCCTCCTACAAAAGTCCAATTGTATGAAGTTGGATTATTGCTAGAATTATCAGTAAAATTGACAGTCAATGGTGCACAACCCGATGCCTTGTCCATTGTAAAGTCTGTTACTGGTGTTGTCGCACCACCTCCAGCGATTACAATAGTCTTAGTTTCTGAATCAGTTCCACAATTATTTGTAGCGGTAAAAGTAACTTGGTATGTTCCTGCATCACTAAATGTATGAATTGGATTTGTATCTGTGCTTGTCATCCCATCTCCAAAATTCCATGATACTGTTCCATCTGCTGAATTACCTACAAAAGAAACACTATTCCCATTGGTTTGATAGGTGTATGAAACGTTTGGTTTAGCCAATACAGTAATAAAATTCGCTTGAGTTGAAAAATCTGCTCCCGCAGAATTTGATACACTTAATGACACACTATAAGTTCCAGGAGTATTATAAGTTACAGTTGGATTCGCTTCTGAAGATGAAGCAGGCGTACCTCCAGGGAAACTCCAAGATCTTCCTACTGGATTGTTTGTTGACATATCCGTAAAGTGTACAGTCAAAGGTTCACATCCAGACTGAGTATCTGCAGAGAAAGAACTTATTGGTAAAGTTGCATCAGATGTTAATGTAATTGACTGAGTTGTAGAAATCGTTCCACATGGATTTGTAGCTTCCAATCTTACTTCATATACACCCGAAGTATTGAAAGTATGAATTGGACTTACACTTGAACTTTCACCACCGTCACCAAAATACCATCTATATGATGTAGCAGATGTTGATGTATTTGTAAATGTGACTTGCAAGCCGTTTACCGACATAGAAAATTGTGGATTTGGATTTGCATCAATATTAATATAATTATTTTTTGTCAATGTTTCTGAATCCGTTCCATTACTGATCGTCAAAGTCACATTGTGAGATCCAGGTGTTGAAAATGTAACTTGTGGAGATTGCAAAGTAGAAGTTGCTGGTGATCCACCTTCAAAAGTCCATGCAAAACTTGTTGGATTTCCCAAAGAGAAATTGTTAAACTGTGTAGTCACAGATCCACATCCTGAAGTAGTTGCTGCTGAAAAGAAAGGAACCAACACGCTTGTTGTATTCAAATCTTCTGATAAATAAATTGGGCGTCCACTCAATTGGATATTAGATCCGCCTATCAACTGTGAATTTCCCGTAAAGGATGCTTCCCAATCTTGCATCTTCAATTGTCCGATATTAAATGAAGCAGGAAACGAATACGTTCCAGAAGCAAATTCTGATAAATCTTGAGTGGTCTTTGCCCAAAGTACATACTGGTATTTTCCATTTGCACCTTTAAATGCTGCACCATCAATATTGTTTGGTAAATTCATCGCTGCAACTCTAGCGGCATCATAATTTTTCCCAAATGTAAGATCGGAATAGGTTTTGTACGCTCTTCCTTCTGGATTCATTACAACATTGCCGTAATTTGCTACAGCTCCAGGACTATCATCTTTAAAATTCTTATACATTCCCAATAAATCAAATTCATCTATTGCTGAACCTTCTTTTTCTTTATCTACAAGGGCATAAGTTTCAACTTGATGGAAACCAAATTTTTCAGCTTTAGTCATTGCTTTTATAATGAAATTTATCTGAGATTCTTGACTAGCCATAGATTGATTTCCAAACTTTTGTCTTGGAGAGTTCAATTCTGTTATTATCCATTGCTTTTGTGGATAAGTTGCTCCATTGTAGCCATAGTTATATAATACTTCTTCGTAAGCAATCTTTCTTCTTTCGATAGAATATGCTCCACGATCAGAATTTCTTAAAAATTCAACTTGTTGTGTTTGATTATTCCAACCTAATTTAACAGTGCCATCAATATCTGGATATACGTGAATTCCTAAAACATCAAAATAAGCTCCACCTCCTTTTGGGTAATCACTAGTAACAGCTCCTCCATTTGGATTATCTGTATTTCTTAAAACTGCATCAAGGAAAGAAGGAAATGCTACTCCCCCAATTAATACATAATCTGTTGGATCGATTGACTTAACGATTTGATAAGTAATTCTCATCATTCGAACATACTCTTGTATCGTACCGTGAAACCTATCTAAGTCACATGGTGTTGGATCGTGATCCCACCAATTATCTGATGACCCAAATTCATTGGGATGATCTTGATAATATTGTTTGTCGTAAAATGCTTTTTGCCAAACTTGAGTATGAGCTGGCTCGTTCCAAACTTCCCAATACTTTATATATTGCCCATATTGACTTACCAATTTATACATATAAGCGGCATAATAATTATCATCATTGTATGGTGTACCATTCGCACCACCATCCCATATAGGCGTGTATAGGTTAGCGAACATATTAGAAGGAGTAGATCCTCCACCCACACAATTGTAAGTTTTATTATCTCTGTGAGCTGAAGACGGATATCCAACGATACAAGTCAAATCTTTTAGACCTACAGCATCGTAATGTGCAAATTCATTGATACGAATATCATATCCCCATTGCTCCAAAAATTCATCTGGCAAAGAAGGACGAATTGTTTTTGCACCAATTCCAACTACTCCCACTTCAGGGTTTCCTGCTGCCAAGTTTGCTAGATCAATATCATTAAATGGTGGAAAATAGCCCAAATTAATCCCTGGCCGAAATGACCCTGTATAGGGAGTGATTGCATCATTTGCAGTGGTGTTTACTTGCGCAAATAATTGCACTCCAATACCAATAACTAAGGCAAAAAATAGTAACGTTTTTTTCATGTTTAATTGTGTTTTGGTTAAATATCCATTTTTTGAACAGATATTTCATATTTAAGTTTAGATGTTTGTAAGGAATTGTGTAGAATTTAAATGTTCAGAATTTAAGTTTTTTATTTTATCCATAATTTGTAGTTTGAAAAACGTCAATTATCCAGATAAACTACAAATT
>CAMZLN010000025.1 GCA_947311465.1 uncultured Saprospiraceae bacterium | reverse complement strand
TTACGAAATTCAAGTTTCTGGTAATTGAACAAGTCGCTTTGGTAATCCTGAAAATTCTGCAACCTGCTAGCAGTCAGGCTGGTTCTGCGAATTCTGATTCTGACAATGAACAAGCCGCTTTGGTAATCCTGAAAATCCTGCAACCTGCCAGCAGTCAGGCTGGTTCTGAAAATCCTGATTCTGACAAAAGAAATACTGTACAAGATACGTAATCAACGGACTGAAGTCCGTCCTCCATTACAAATTAAGGACAAATTGAATTGGTTAATCCATTAGACAAGGATTAAGACACTTGCAGAAAATCTATTTAAAAAAGGAGTATGACTTGGTTGTACTCCTTTTTTGTTGTATGTTGTTTTCAATATAAAATAATTTGCTTACCTTAGTAAATATGGATGACAATTTAAAGAAAAAAAAATCAGTTAGTAAATGGCTTGATAAATTGCAACAAGAAAGTTGGCAATTAGAATTACTGATTTCGGGCTTTGCGATTTTTGGACTACTTCAATTTTTGAAATTTCTGGAAGTATCTTTACTTGAAATTGACGCTTTTGTACAGATGTCAAAACTTTATTTCCTGTTCATTACTTCATTAATTGTTGCAATTAATATATTTTTAATTAATTTAATTATTCATGTATTTGTAAGAGGGCTTTGGATAGGAGCGATTGGTTTAAGGTATGTGTCAGGGGATATCAATTATGAAAATTTAAACTATAGTAATAGGTTTAAATTGTTTTTACAAAATAAAATTGGAAGTTTTGATAAGTATATAATTACATTGGAACGGATTTCCAGTATTATGTTTGCTTATTCTTTTTTGTTGGTTTTTGCTTTTAGCTCTATATTTATTACTTTATTTAGCACTATTTTTATTCTAAATGGTATTGCATGGTTGAAAAACCTCACAGGATTAATTATTTTTAATTGGATTTCTATTATCTTTGGTTTTTTCGTTGTACTTAGTGTGATATTTTCTGTCATAGATTTTGTTTTTTTAGGTGTTTTAAAAAAGATAAAACAACAACATTTCTCCAGAATATATTTGTTCTTATACAAATTTATTGGAATATTGTCGTTTTCATTTGTTTGGAGACCCTTGCTGATAAATTTTCTGAATACTCCTTATACGAGAAAATTAATAATATTGATAATACCCTATTTCATTATTAATATTACTTTGAATGCTGCATTTGTTTCAAATTTTTCTTTATACCCCCAAGCTATGAGTGGTTTGTCTGAAATTGCAATTTCTCAAAATCATTATGATGACCAAAGAAAATCTTTATTGGATGGTGGTAGGAAAATTGAAAATATTTCAATTCCTTCTTTTCAAGTAAACGGTGCTACGTTTGAATATTTTGTAAGGTATAATACCGAAACGGAAGCGTATATTAAAGCGATTGATTCTACAATGCTTAATTTACAAGAAAAGGGTAAGTTAGATTTAGCTTTAGACATTTCAATCAAGTTTGATGATGATGACTCAGTGGATACTACGGTTGTTCATCTACCAGAAGATGAAAGAAACAGAATTAATATAGATAAAATTAAGGATAATATTTCTAAATCCTATGTGATTTTAATGGACAATGACACTATTAATCGTGATTCTATAAAATCCTTTTTTTATGAACATCCATTTGCCAGCGAAGAAGGAATGAGATGTTTTTTCCCAATTCAACTTTCAAGTGGAATCCATATTTTAAAATATCAAAAGTTTATTTTAGATTCTGATAATGTAATTGATACAATAGAATATTCTGTACCATTTTTATATGAATAGGATCTGGATAGTTTTCAATAATAATTCATTTTGTAAATATAGTGAGTTTTATCTCAGCCACTCAATAATTCAACATCACAACCCACACAAAAACCCCATAACATCCACACCATCCGCATAATCCATCAATCCTGGATACTGCGCTGTCCCCAAGGGAAGTGTTTTCATAGAGCCAATACTATTTCCTACAATACATTGAATCTCATCAGATTTCAACTCCAAATGATTTTCCAAAGTAGCAATATCATCATAATATTCATAATGAAGGGTAGCAATTCGAGATTGCAATGTCTCGTTTTCGAGTAAAAGAACACAGCCGTTCATCAAAAAATCAGTCTTATTCAGCAACCAAATCGAATAGTTGTAATCGTAATTGTTTTTGTATTTGGAATGCATTACAATTTTCTTGAATGCATCATGTAAGATTTCAAGAAAGGCGTTTAAATCATATCCTTTGGGAATATAGATTTTGGATACATTTCGACATCCTAATCCAAAGTAGGAAAAAATATCGTGTCCTAGTGCAATGATTTCATCTTTAGTTTCTTTTCCAGTAAGGATTGCAATCGAATTTCTATTTTTCCTGATGATATTGGGATATTTGCCAAAATAGGATTGGAAATAACGAGCAGAATTATCACTTCCCGTAGCAATTACAGCATCAAAATCCTTAATTCTTTCCACAAATTGAAAATATCCAGCAACTTTGGGATTAAAATCAGTCATTTTTTTGATAAAATAGGGGAGTAGGAACTTATCTTTTTCGGATAGTTTAATCTGACTTATATTTCCAGATATAAATGTTGATAACACATCATGAAATCCAACAAGTGGAATATTACCAGCCATCACCAATCCCACAATTTTAGGAGTATGCTCCTTAATTGGGTAGGAGGCAACCCACTTTTGTAATTTACTTTTATCAAGAAATTGTTTGACAATTCCATCGATACTTTGATAAATATTCTCTTTTACAAACCATTGATTATTAAAATGAGTTCGATGTATAACGGCATCAAGATAATCACTTTTAGTAGATAGATATTCACCTAGTTTTGATAAAACGTCAATACGTTCTTCAAGAGATATCGTTTTTATAGTATGTAAATCTTTGGTTTCCATGTATTACATTAATTCTTTTCTAGTACTCAAATAGGCACGCCATCTTTCAAGAACATCTGACATGTCCTTTGGCAATTCTGAAACAAACATCATTTCTTCTCCAGTTGTTGGATGGATAAAACCCAATTCCTTGGCATGCAGGGCTTGTCTTGGACAAATTTTGAAATTTTTCTCTACAAATGATTTGTATTTTGAAAAAACGGTGCCTTTGATAATACGATTCCCACCATATCTTTCATCATTGAATAGAGCGTGACCTAAAGATTTCATGTGCGCTCTGATTTGGTGTGTACGTCCAGTTTCAAGACGGCATTCCACCAAGGAAACGTAGTACATATCGTCCAATACCTTATAATGTGTGACCGACTTTTTTCCGAAATCTTTATCAGGAAATACCTTGATAACCATCCGATTATTTGGATCTCGACCAATATATTCATCAATTGTGCCTTCTTTTTCATCAAAATTGCCCCAAACGATGGCTTGGTAACGTCTATGCACTGTATGGTCGAAAAATTGTTTTGATAAATGAGTGACAGCAACGTCGGTTTTTGCAATCAACATCAAACCAGACGTGTCCTTATCTATTCTGTGAACTATCCCTGGTCTATCCAAAAAGTTACCTTCTTTGACAGGAAGTTGTCTATCTTTGAAATAAAAGGCGAGCGCATTTACAAGTGTGCCCGTCCGATTCCCCACTCCAGGATGAACCACCAAGCCAGGGGGTTTATGAATGACCATAAGATCATCATCTTCATAGACGATATCCAATGGTATATCTTCTGGTAATATTTCAAATTCTCCAGGAGGCTTTGGAAATAATACACTTATTTGATCCGAAGGGCGAATTTTGTAATTGGATTTCACTTTCTTGTCATTGACGACTACGGCACCAAGTTGAATTGCTCTTTGGATTTTTGTTCTAGATATTTTTTCAATGCGATTCAAAAGAAATTTATCCAATCGAAGCGGATCTTGTTTTTTGTCAATGGTAAAAGCATAATGCTCATACAATCCATCACTAATCTCTTGCTCCGCAGTTGTTTTATTTTGCTTTTCCATAACTGTTTTATTATTGAACTACAAAAGTACACTTCTTTTGGTGTAATACCAATGTAGGATTGAAATTTCTATGCAAATAGGAATAATAGAGTGGCGTAATCGCCTTTTGGACTAAATTTTGCAAGTCAATAAAGCAACAAACACTTCATATTTACACATTCAAAATATCACTTATGAAAAAAGTATCATGGAGTGTGGCTATTCTTATGCTTGGAATAACTGCCATATTAGTTGCTAAATTAATCATTATTGGAGATTCAAAAGTTGATCCTGATACGGGAATTATTTCAGTAAACGTAAGTGAATCCAACCAAGCACATATTCTATTTGAAATGAATGAATTTTTAGAAGGATTGGAATTGATAAATAAAAGTATCTTGACAGAAGATAATTCCTATTTGAAACTTGCAGCTGAAAAAAAGTCCAAAGAAGCAACTGTTTCTTTGGACTTTTTTCAATATTAAATTACTTTCTTACAGCAATTCCCAAATCCCAGCCATTCCTTGACCACCTCCAACACACGCAGTAACCATTCCATATTTCTGTTTTCTCAATCTCATTTCACTAAACAACTGTGTAGATAATTTTGCTCCAGTACATGCCAATGGGTGTCCCAATGCAATTGCTCCACCATTAACATTTACAATATCTGGATTCAAACCTGCATCTTTAATTACAGCAAGTGATTGAGTGGCAAACGCCTCATTCAATTCTATTTGATCAATTTGATTCAATGTCATTCCCGCTTGTTTCAACGCCTTTGGAATCGCAACCGTAGGACCGATTCCCATGTACAATGGATCTACGCCACCAACAGCATAACTCACCAATCTTGCAATAGGTTTTAGATTCAACTGTTTGACCATTTCTTCACTCACTACAATTACAAAGGATGCTCCATCTGATGTTTGTGATGAATTTCCTGCGGTAACTACTCCTCCTTGTTGAAATACAGATCTTAATCGACTTAGTGCTTCAACCGTAGTAGAACGACGAACGCCTTCATCCATTTTAACCACATGTTCAGATACTACTTTTTTATTATTAACTACATTGATATCTGGAACTGTAATTGGAATGATTTGGTCATCAAATTTACCCGCATCAATTGCTGCTGCGGCTTTTACATGCGAATTGTAAGCAAATACATCCGCCTGCTCTCTTGTGACTTCATATTTTTTGGCTACGGCCTCCGCAGTAATCCCCATACTCACCACATAATCAGGAGTTGTAGCTGCAACACCATAATTAGGGGCTAGTTTATATCCTGTCATTGGTATAGATGTCATACTTTCTGTACCCCCAGCAATTATTATATGACCCATTCCAGCCTTAATTTTGGCAACAGCCAATGAAATTGAATCTAATCCTGACGCACAATATCTATTGATGATAAAGCCTGGAGCGGTTTCACCCAATGCTCTCAAAGATATTTGGCGACCCATTTGTAAACCTTGCTCTCCTTCAGGATTTGCACAACCTACAATGACATCATCTACCATTGTATTTTCTATTTGTGGAAATTGTGCCATCATTGCTTTAATGACATCAACCGCCAAATCATCTGAACGATAATTTTTAAATCCACCTCTTTTCGCTTTCGCTATTGCAGTTCTATTTGCTGCTATTATATATGCTTCCATTATTATTAAATTACGATTGAAAAAAAATACGAATTATGCTTTTTTTAAAAAACAAATTCATTTCAACAAGCCCCCTTGAACCATGCACCTTTGCACCTTGTACCCTTGCATCTTGCACCTTGCACCCTTTGCACCCTTGCACCTTTTGCACCTTGCACCATTTTGCCCCCTTAATTCCGAAGCGGCTTACCCGTCTGCAACATATTTTGAATACGCTCCAACGTCTTCTGCTCACCTAGTAAACTCAAAAATGCTTCCCGCTCAATATCCAATAGATACCTTTCAGATACTTGCTGCTGGCTCGTCAAGTCACCACCACACAATACCCAAGCAATTTTCTTTGCAATTTTTATATCATGATCAGATGCGTATTTTCCTTTTTTCAATTCATTTGCGGCAGCATATAGAGCACCCAATCCCGTTTGTCCTAATACAGTAACATCCGTTCTTTCTAAAGGTTGAACATAAGTAGGAGCAAGGCTCAATACTTTCTTTTTCGCTTCTGCAATATTTCTAGACACATTTAATACTACTTCATCCTTATAGGGTACTAAATATCCTAAATCAAAAGCTTGATGAGCTGATTTCCCAACAGACGCCATTGCTAATGTTTTGAAAGACTCGATTAATTTTGGAATTTGTGTATCCCCAGGATAAAAAGTATCGGATAACCGAACCGCAAATTCTTTTGTTCCACCTCCACCTGGGATTAATCCAACTCCAACTTCTACCAAACCGATATAAGATTCAGCGGCAGCTACAGTTGCGTCACAATGCATGATCGTTTCACAGCCTCCACCAAATACATATCCTTGTGTAGCGGCTACAACGGGTATGCTAGAATATCGACATCTCATGGTTGTTTTTTGGAAAGTATCCACTGCAAAGTTTAATTCATCCCATTCTTGTTGATAAGCCAACATTGCGACCATCATCAAATTGGCACCGACAGAAAAGTTTGTAGCATTGTTTCCAATCACCAATCCGTTCCATCCTCCTTCTTCCGCGATTTTAATGGCTTGGTTCATACCGTTCAGAACGCCTTCACCAATCGTATTCATTTTACTAATAAATTCTAAACAAAGCACACCATCACCAATATCATGCAAAATAACTTCACTATTTTTGAAAACAGGTTCGTTTGCTCTGAATGTATCCAAAATAATCAATTCCTGACCACCTGGGATAGGTAAATAAGATTTACTTGCAATGTCGTAATACTTTTTTACCCCATTTTCTATTTTATAAAAAGACTCATGACCAGCTGCGGCCATCTCTTTTACCCAATCGGCGATTTTTTCTCCTTGCGCCTCAGCTTTTTCAATTCCTCTTGATATTCCTACAATATCCCAATATTGAAAAGGACCAATTTCCCATGCAAAACCTGCTTTTACTGCATCGTCTATACTATATATATGGTCTGCAATTTTTGGAATTCGATTTGAAACGTAAGCGAAAAGTCCTAAAAGAGATCTTTTCACCAATTCAGCACCCTTATCTTTCATTTTGAAAAAGCTAGGAATTTTTTGATCCAAATCCTCCATTTGCTTGGCAGCAGCCAAACTTGGGATACTTACTTTTTCTTTTTGTTCATATTCAAGAGATTTAAGATTCAATTGAAGAATGATACTTCTTCCATTTTCATCCTTCTCTTTCGTTTTTTTATAAAAACCCTGTTTGGTTTTATTTCCTAGGAATTTATTATCCAAAAGAAATTTCATATAAGCAGGAGCGACAAAAGCACCCGCTTGTTCATCATTAGGGCAATTACTTTTGATACCTTCCATCACTTTGACCGCAGTATCATGTCCTACCAAATCCCCTAATCTGAAAGTACCTGTTTTCGGTCTTCCAATTGCAGGACCAGTTAATTTATCAACAATATCAATTGGCAATTCCAATTCTTCAGCCAATTGATAAATTTTAGCCATTGCGTAAACGCCCACACGATTTGCAATAAATGCAGGGGTATCTTTACACAATACGGTTTGTTTTCCTAAGAAGCGATCGCCATAATCCATAAAGAAATCAATCACATCTTGATCTGTATCTTTTGTTGGAATCACTTCAAATAATCGCATATATCTAGGTGGATTAAAAAAGTGTGTTCCACAAAAATGCTTTTTGAAATCATCGCTTCTTCCTTCAACCATCATGTGAATCGGAATTCCAGATGTATTTGAAGTAACTAGACTTCCAGTTTTTCTATATTGATCTACTTTTTCAAAAATCTGCTTTTTGATATCCAATCGTTCAATAACGACTTCTATTATCCAGTCTGCATCTTTGATTTTCTCAAAATCATCTTCAAAATTTCCTGTAGTGATACGTTTTGCAAATGAATTTTTATAAAATGGAGCAAATTTAGATTTCAAAGCAGCTTTCAAAGAATTGTCTGCCATTCGATTTCTTGCTTTTTTATTATCCTTTTCTTCTTCTTTTAAATCAAATGGAAGGATATCAAGCATTAATACTTCCAGACCGATGTTGGCAAATAAAGCTGCAATTCCAGAGCCCATCAAACCAGATCCAAGTACCGCTACTTTATTAATATGCCTTTTGTCTGCATATTTTTTGATATTTTTACTCATATATATACGGTTTTTAATTTTTACTAAAGCGAAATTTCGCTTGACAAACATACAAAAATTCTTTAATTTGTCCTAAGAAACTAAGAAAAAATAAATATCCATTTTTAACTGTAATATTGTACGAAATTTATGCCAAAAAGATTTTTATGATTATTGAAACTAATGGTTTTGATTGGTTGAATGAAATCCAGCAGGTTTGCGCTTATTCATATCATTTAACTCTTCCATTAAACCAAGTAAATTAATAATTTCCAAAGTCAGATTATCAAGTGCCAGTGGGATGTTCCAGTTTGATTTATTTCGATTTTCAACTATATTGGAGATTGAACGAATTTCTATGAATGGAACATTTTCCAATAGACAAGTATAAAAAACAGCAGCACTTTCCATCGTTTCGATATCCGCAGGAATCTGTTTTGAAATAGATGCAATAGATTGGGAGTGACCATGAACTTTATTTACAGATAAAGCAACTACATCTTTTAAAAAATTAGGAGCATTTGGGTTTTCCAAAATTCCATTATTAAAAGGTATTTGGTATAAATCCGTTAATTTAGCATCAAATAGTGTTTGAAAATCTCCATTGGACTGTTCGATTCCTAAATCTCCAAATATTGTTTTTCGTACTTGAACCACTTCCCCAATCTTT
>CAMZLN010000024.1 GCA_947311465.1 uncultured Saprospiraceae bacterium | reverse complement strand
TCCACCAATTTGCGCCATCGACTCAAAATCATTTCCATTAATTTTCAATTTATCCTTTTCCGCCAAAAAACCATCTTTATGTTTATGAAAAACAGCATCCCGAATGGCAACTTCCAATTGCTCATCACTAGCTCCTGCCCTAGCCAAATCCTTGATATTAAAAACACCTTTATCATACAAACAAGTTTTGATTGTCCCCGTGGGTGTAATACGAATTCGGTTACAATCTCCACAAATGGTTCGGGAAAAAGCAGGAATCACACCAAAAGTACCTAAAAAATCGGGAATTTGATAATTGTATGAAGTTGTATTTTTAGGATCAATCAACCGAGCAGCTTTTGGATAAACTGCTTTAATATGGTCAACAATTTTTTTATAATCCCATTTGATGGCATGAGTTGTCAAACCATTTCCGCTGAAAGGCATTTCTTCAATAAAACGTATAGAAATCGATTTTTTCTTTCCCAATTCAACCAACGGAACGATATCATCAATATTCATCGAATCCATTACAACGCAGTTGATTTTAGTAGGAATATCGTACTCTATTAATTGATCAAGGCAATTCAAAACACTGTCAAGTTCATCTCTCCTTGTGATTTGAAAAAATTTTTCCTTATCAATTGTATCTAAACTCAAATTAATACCACTAATTCCTAGCTCCTTCAACTTAGGAATATGATTCATCGAAATAGCCCCATTTGTAGTGATATTTATTTTTTCAATGCCATTAATTTTGGATAATTCTTCTAAAAAATACATAAAATCTTTTCTAACAAATGGTTCTCCACCTGTTAATCTAATTTTAGTAATTCCAAGATTTTTAAGAATATGAACGATTCGCAGTATTTCTTCATAGGAAAGCAAGTCCTTTCTAGGTAGGAAATCAAGACCTTCTTCAGGCATACAATAGGTACAACGAAAATTACATCTATCTGTAACCGCTATTCTTAAATAGTCAATTTGTCTTCCAAACTTATCTTGCAATTTCATGTTTCTCATACCTTATAGCTATCCATAGCATCTATAAGAAACAAAGATATAAATAAAAACGCATTTTTTTTTTACAAAGAGATTTATTAGGAAAAAGAATTCAATTGTATAACTTACCAACAGATTGAAATCCGTCCTCCGCTAATGGAAAAAGGACTTCAAATCAACCTTTTAGGATAATTAAAAAATCATATCCAAGACAAGAAACTTGAATTCGTAATTCGTAATTCCTAATTCGTAATTCCCAATTCCCAACGCCAGGCTAGTTGTTTCAACGGATTGAAATCCGTCCTCCGCGAATAGCTTTCGAAAAATTATTAACTAGCAACTTCATCTGCCCGTTTCGCCTTCTCCCAAACCACAGATTGCGAGCCTTTGAAATATCGAAAGATACCTCTAAATACGGCATAATTCATCATTGTAAAATAATAAGGAACAAATAAAGCTTTGACTTTAATTTTACGTTTTTCCAGCAAATAACCAACCAACGCCATTCCATAGAATAAAATTTGTAACCCCATGAAAATTAAATAAGTTGTAGATCCAGTTTTTGAACAAAGATATATATTTGATAGAAAAATCAAGACTAAAGCCACAGGAGCCAATGTCCATCTCAAAACACGATGAGAAATATATTGAAAACTCAACAAGCCATATTTAAAAATATTCAGCAACGGTGCCAGTCGAACAATAGCTTGGATACCACCCGCGGCTATACGTATTTTTCTTTTCAATTCTTCTTTCACCGAAGCGGAAGAAGCTTCAACCGCAAATGCTTTTGGTTCATAAACCACTTTATAACCTTTTTGAGCAATACGCAAGGTCATAAAGAAATCTTCAATCACCATATCCTTAGACACAGGCTCGTATAATTCTGTTCTTAAAGAAAATAATTCCCCCGCTGCCCCAACCACAGTATTCAATTCAGAATCCCATTGTTTTAATTTCGACTCATATTTCCAATACATACCTTCACCTGCAGCACTTGCATCTTCCTTCTCCCCCATTGAAATCCTTTTCTCTCCAGCCACTGCCCCAACTTTAGGATTCTGATAATGTCTTGCAATCATCTTAATCGCACCTTTATTAACATGAGTATTTGCATCTGTGTAAATTACGATTGGAGTTTTCACAAAAGGCATTATTCTTTCAACGGCTGCAATTTTTCCGTTTCTAGCATCGTCGTGATGAAGCGACCAAGAAAAATTTTGTGGATAATTAAAGCTATTTATCAAATTTGGAGTTTCATCTGAAGAGCCATCCGTAACAAATAGAAAGTGAATTTTATCTTTGGGATAATCAAAGTCTAAACAATTTTGAATTTTGTCATTTATGTAACTCTCTTCATTATAGGCAGCGACAACGAATGTCACATCAGGCATGTATGTATTAGTTGTTTTTTGAATATGTCCAAATATTCGTTTCAATTTCACAAGTAGATACAAAACAATTCCATAACCAATATAGGTATAAAAAACCAAAAATATTCCTCCCCAAAAAAAAAGTGCTACAATATAAGTAATCATATAGTTAATGTATTTATGTTTGCAAAGTTAT
>CAMZLN010000023.1 GCA_947311465.1 uncultured Saprospiraceae bacterium | reverse complement strand
GGTAGCAAAAGGCAAGACCTGACACCCTTTTCCTTGCAAGCATTACAATTGGATAGCTTTACTTTGGAGCTTGAAGGTAATCAGGATGCTATTTTGTTAGCTTAAATGGGTGAATTTGAACTCCGAAACTTGAGTTATTAGTCAGTCCTAAATAAAAAGTTCTTTACATTTATTGTTTAGATTTAAGACTAGGCTTATATGCTCATTCTTATTTTCTATTTTGGTTGCAGAAGTGATTTTTCCTTCAGAAATACCATTTAGACTCCTTTTATCATAGTTTAAATTATTAAATAGGTTTGCCAAGCCCTCAAAGCGTGAGTTATGCCTTTTGCTGGCCCGAGTTGATAAATTATGAGGGTGCACAGTATAAATGTGGGGTGTTTCTAATGCTAGACAAGGTAATGCAGAATGAATGCGAGATGTTATCACTAGCTCAGCTTTTGCATACTTATTTACAAGGTTTTCTGCCAGCTTAAATTTTTCATTCTCGTTGTTAAAACTGCTAGCTAAGTAAAGGTGGTGGATGTAGTTTGCTTTTTCTAGAATTTCCCATGAGAACTTTTTAGAGTATAGAGATAAAAATATTATTGCAAATACGCTAGGCATAAATTTATTCAACACCTCATAGAATCTACTATAAATTCTTTTTTTTGATATAAACCTAGCTTTAAGTGAAATGCCATAGCCATCTTTATAGAGGTCATTGGCAATTTTTGAAACGAGTTTCCGCTTAGTGATGCTAAATTTTAATCCACTAAGAAATAAAAGAGCCGCATCTTTGAAGGATGAAAGAGTGTGTGGATTATCAATAAAAGGGATATAGGGATCGACAAAAAATATCCCTTTTCGATCATTATTGTTTTTTATTTTATATGTGTTTCCGAGAGTTGTTGTTAAGCAACCTGAAAAATAACAGTCAATGCCTTTTTTCCTTAGTGTTTTTGCCGTTCGTTCATCTCTACAGCCTATTGGCTCATACTTTTTGAAATGCTTAATGCTTTCATTGCTGAGCATTTCTTCTTCACATGACGAGTTTATATGAAGAGCAATATAAAAAGGAGTAATTTTATTGCTGGGAGGCCAGTGAGATGGGTTGTGCATATACCAACCATTCATAATCATGTTAATTTGTGGGCCGTTATACTGGTTAAGTGACTCTCTATCGACCAGCTGATCAACTTGAGGAAGGAACTGTTTTGCAGCTAGGCTTTGAATATAATCTCCGATATTAATAACTCTTTTGAAATTATAATTCTTATACGTTAGTAAGCCATACTTTCTCATGCTTGCCCTTTGCTTTGATTTGACTGTCTCATCTGATTAATAGATTGTTTTATTTGAGAAGTGGATATATTTTTTGTTCTAGGAAGATAAACAACCTCACAATATTCTTTTAAGAAATCAAATTTTCCTTCCCAATCATCTCCCATAATAAAAACATCGACCTTATGTTTTTTTATATCCTCTATTTTTTGCTCCCAATTTATTTCAGGGATGACTAAATCAACGCCTTTTATATTTGCGATAATTTCCTTTCTTTGCTGGTAGGGAAAAAAGACTTTCTTGCCTTTTATTCTGTTAAAATCATCTGAAGATACGGCTACAATAATCCTTGTCCCATAGGATTTAAGCCTTTGAATTAGTCTGAGATGTCCAATATGAAACATATCAAATGTTCCGTAAGTAATTACAGTTTTCATTATTTTCTAAGTTTTTTTGGTAATTAAAAAGCGTATTGAGTGAGTGAGAATATTACGGTGATTAGTTCAGCTTGTATGTAACTGAAGTGGAATACCGCCAGACGTCTAAACTATTTCTATTTAGCAAGGAAGTTCATGAAAGAAAATCCCCCGCCATATCTGTCTTTTTATTCCTTTTAAACTATCTCAATCGTTGCGTGCTCTATTATACACTTCTTGAAATTCAGCCAAGTAACACAATTTCAATTTAACATTATTTTACTCTATCGGCAGGGATGTCATTCTCCTCATAAGGAGGTAGAGAAGTATCATTAGGGTCAGTTGCCCTTGGTTTTGATTTTTGGATTGATTGTGATTGAGGTAGTGGTGGTGCTATTCCTGCTTCAATTGCAGCTCTAGACCCAGGAGGAGGGTCTATATTTTCCGGTAAATTCATTCCCGCATGTTTGTGGTTGAGGCTAAGTTTTTCCGCATTGGCACTAGACACTTTCGTTGTTGTTTTATTTGACTTTTCGCTAAGTACTGATATAGGAGCCTGCTCAGGTTTTTTTATGATTGCCTTTTCTTTTGAAGCTTTATTTTCTTCAGTAACCAGCACTTTTGTTGTTGTTTTATTTGACTTTTCGCTAAGTGCTGATATAGGAGCCTGCTCAGGTTTTTTTATGCTTGCCTTTTCTTCTGAAGCTTTGCTTTCTTCTGCAATAGGTACTTTATATGTTATGTGCTTATTATTGTCTTCGATTTGATTTGGTATATTTTTATTTAAGGCAACAGAAGGCTTTTCAGATTTCTCAGTATCTGTAAACATTAGATAGGAAATCACTAATAAAGCGAATAAACCAACGGTTAGAAATATATTTTTATTCATAATTAAGAGATAGATTATTTATTTTTTAAAAATAAAAATGCCTAGTTGGAATTTCTTCAACTAGGCATTTGATTAAACACTATTTATAGCTAAACATATCAAATATTAAGACTCATTGTTCGTCATCAGTTTCATGCTTAAATTTTCCTGCTGCTGACCAAGGACCAGTAGCTCCACCACTGTCACCGTTATAGCCACGAATCCAGTATGTATACTCAAGACCAGTTGCAGAGGTGTCAGTACCTAAATCACCTGTAACTTCATCTTCAGTCAAGTCAATTGTACAGGTGCGCTTTTGTCCTGTAGCTGAAGGGGTAGTAGCACTACAAGTTAACTGAGGATCAAATAAAAGTTTAAACCAGTTATCGCCATTAACGGTAACGCGACTTCCATTTGGATGCTGAATATAGATCTTATACCAAGTTGCTTCACCTTCATCTGGAGAAACATCATCAAATGTGAACATGCCAGGATCAGGAGGTGTAGCACTATCATTAGCTTTGAATTCTCCAATTGGACCTACTAAAACTGGAGCTTCTGGAGGTTGCGATATTACTGAAGGGGTAGTTGGTTCAGCTACAGTAAATAGCTGGAAATTCCCGTCCGTGGCTGCAGTAAAGTCTATAGCGGTATTATCAAGGTGAACATCAGTATCGTCGCCACATGAGGCAGTAGCATCTATTTTCTCAGGTCCTGACTGAATTGCATCTCCTACATGAATTGGATTGATTGCTACAGCATAATTACCAGGTGCTAACATATTTGATGTCCAGTTACATAACTTGACAGGGGTGGAAACAGCAGCTAGGGTCGAATCACCGCCAGTCTTTGTTAGCTGAGACTCTTCAGGACACGACACCGCATTAGCCATTACAAGTGATGACTCTAAAATTAACGTATCATCAGCAAGAGCAGCTGTCATACCTGTCCCACACTCAGTAGTAGCAATAGCAGTATCATCACCATCATCACTCTTTCCTGCTAAGCTAACAAGGGTGATACTATAGGCCATAGCAGTATCGTCTTTTACAAACCAAACATCGGCTATATCTGTATTGGCACCTGAGGCATCTGTAATTGTGCTATTATTTGCAGGTAGGTAAATTAAACTATCCCCAGCAGCATCAGCTAGCGCTACACTTGTCATAGCCATAGCACTTGTCACAGCCATAGCAAGACCTATTTTTTTAAAATCTCTCATATTAACTCCTATTATTTTATTTAAATTTTCACTTTAGATACATACAACACCATAATTGCTCATATCTTAAGCACGCTTCTCATTATATATTAACGTTTAAACTAACTCAAACAATTCTTTTTCAAAAGCAGAAAAACTTTTCAGCCTGTCAACTTTTATTCATGGTAGTCTGACAAAATGGTTACAAACCAGATTAAATTAGGCTACTCTGCCATTATTGTGATAGCTTTGAAAGAATCCGTTTAGGACTCAGGATTAAATAAGTTGCGGAAGTTAACGCGAAATTTTTGTTTCAGATTGGATAATCTAAAGAGGCGCATAGTTATTCTACGCAACGACTTTAGATCATCCAATCTGGGGC
>CAMZLN010000022.1 GCA_947311465.1 uncultured Saprospiraceae bacterium | reverse complement strand
TTTGCCATCACGAAATTGATCCAAGTCAATAGTAGGCTCCATTCCAAGAGTGGTCATACATGCATTTTTGAACGTATCAAAAGTTCCACGTTGTTTATGCATTTCCACCATTGATTCAGTCAAACCAATAAACATATTATTCAAATCCACAGATAAACGCTCTCCAGAAAGAGCATTATTACGTTTTTTATAAATCGCTTCTCTTTGAATATTCATTACATCATCATAATCCAATAGACGTTTTCGAATACCAAAGTTATTCTCTTCAACTTTCTTTTGTGCTTTTTCAATAGATTTTGAGACCATTGAATGCTGAATAACATCTCCTTCTTTGTGCCCCATTTTATCCATCAACTTTGCTATTCGATCAGATTGAAATAATCGCATCAAATTATCTTCCAAAGAAACATAAAATTGTGATGACCCTGGATCTCCCTGTCGTCCAGCTCGTCCACGCAACTGTCTATCGACTCGTCTAGAATCGTGTCTTTCCGTACCAATAATTGCCAATCCACCTGCTTCTACAACCGCAGCTGACAATTTGATATCGGTACCTCGACCAGCCATGTTCGTTGCAATGGTCACTTGCCCTGCATTACCTGCTTGCGCAACAATCTCGGCTTCACGTTGATGTTGTTTTGCATTCAAGACGTTGTGTGTAATGCCTCTCATATTAAGCATTCGACTCAATTTTTCTGAAATATCAACTGATGTTGTACCTACTAGAACGGGTCTTCCAGCTTGACTCAATTTCACTATATCATCTGCAACATAATTGTATTTTTCTCTAGCAGTTTTAAAAATCAAATCTTCCTTATCATCTCTAACGATAGGTCGATTGGTAGGAATTACAGAAACTTCCAATTTATAAATTTCCCATAGTTCAGATGCTTCTGTTTCAGCGGTACCCGTCATTCCTGCCAACTTATGGTACATTCTAAAGAAATTTTGAAGAGTAACCGTAGCATAAGTTTGAGTAATATCTCCAATTTCAACATTCTCCTTTGCTTCCAAAGCTTGATGTAATCCATCAGAATATCTTCTCCCTTCCATCATACGTCCTGTCTGCTCATCTACAATCTTTACCTCTCCATCCATTACTACATACTCTTCATCTTTTTCAAATAAAGTGTAGGCTTTTAATAGTTGATAAATTGAATGTAGTCGTTTTGATTTGGCAGCAAAATCTTGAACCAAATCATGTTTTCTTTGTGCTTTTTCTTCTTCGGGTATCTCATTATCTTTTTCTATTTCCATCATTCCCGTTGCAATATCAGGCATGACAAAGAAATTTGGATCATCTCCACCTTTAGCTAAAAATTCAGCTCCTTTATCTGTCAAATCAACACTTCTATTTTTCTCATCAATAGTGAAAAATAATGGTTTATCGACCAAATGCATTTTTTTGTTTTGTTCCGCCATATAAACATTATTGGCTTTTTGGTACAAAACTTTCACCCCTTCCTCACTCATAAACTTAATCAAAGGGCGATATTTTGGTAATGCTCTATGTGCTCTAAGCAAAGCCATACCTGCTTGACCTTCTTCGGTGCCAATGATATTATCTTTAAATAATTTCTTAGCTTCGGCTAAATACAAAGTGGCTAATTTTTTTTGCGCCGCCAATAGACTTTCCACGCTTGGTTTCAGAGCTTCATATTCTTGCTCTTCCGTTCCTTTGGGAACTGGTCCAGAAATAATCAACGGTGTTCGAGCATCATCAATCAAAACAGAATCGACCTCATCCAACATAGCATAATGATGCTTACTTTGAACCACTTCATCAATAGAAGCCACCATATTGTCTCTCAAATAATCAAAACCAAATTCATTATTGGTTCCGTAAGTAATATCACAATTATATGCTTTTACTCTTTGTGAAGAATGCGGTCTGTATTTGTCGATACAGTCTATGGTCAATAAAAGAAATTCCATAATTGGCCCAATCCATTCACTATCTCTGATTGCCAAATAGTTGTTTACAGTTATGACATGAACACCTTGTCCCGCTAGGCCGTTCAAATAAGCAGGGAGCGTAGCAACTAATGTTTTTCCTTCCCCAGTTGCCATTTCGGCAATTTTTCCATCATGCAAAACCATTCCTCCAATCAACTGTACATCGTAATGAACCATCTTCCAATCAATCTCGCCGCCTGCAGCCATCCATTGAGTCTTCCAAGTAGCAGTATCACCATCAATTAGCACATGATTTTTGCCAGCGGCAATTTCTCTATCGTGCTCCGTTGCTGTTACTTTCAAATCATCATTTTCGGTAAATCTGCGAGCAGTTTCTTTGACAACAGCAAAAGCTTCAGGCATTATTTGGAGCAAGATATCTTCGAGGTGCTTGTCTCGACTTTTTTTCATTTCATCTATCTCATCATAAATAGACTCTTTTACTAATAAATCTCCTTCATTCTCAGCCTGTTCTTTAGCAGATTCGATATCTGTATCGATTCCTTTCAGGTGATTTTTGATTCTAGACTTAAACTCTAAAGTTTTATTTCTTAATTCATCATTTGATAAATTTTTATAACTTTCAAAAAAACCATTAATTTTATCAATATTTGGTTGATGTTTCTTTAAATCTTTCTCGTGCTTGTCTCCGCCCATGATTTTCTTGAGTGCGGATGTAAAAAAATTAGCCATATGTGAATTTTAATAATCGTTTAATTACTTTTGTTTTTATTTTTATAAACAAAAGATTGCAAAGATATTCTTTTTTACTATAATCAGAATTCATACCATAATAATATTATCTGCCAAATTGACAAAATATCTTCATATGAAACGATTTCAAAACAAAATAGTTAAGAACTATTGCCAAAATGTTCTGCCTTTTTTAATATTTATGACAATAATGGTATTGGGAAGTTGTAGTAAAAACGAAAAAAATCTAAAATCATTTTATTTTCCTTTCGAAAAATTGGAAAAAGGTCTAGTTTATGAATTCAAATCTTTAAATGGTATGCCTATTGAATATTGGATGTATTTCTCAAAAAAGAAGCAAGGTACATATCAATTTAGAAGTGTGAATATTACTCCTAGTGGGAAAAAAATTCAAGAAGTGATTGAAAAAGAAGTTTCCAATGGAATGAAAATGGTAGAATACAATCTGTTTCAATATGATTCTACGGGCAGACAAATTACAACTGCTTTAGATATTCTTTCTCCAGCAAGTTTTTCCTTTTCGGAACCTGATACATCAAATATTTATGTTTTTAAGGCTAAAATACAAGATCCTTTTGATACTAGCCTTACAACTACTATTATAAAGAATAAAAAATTTGATAGATTTGATACTTTTAAATTTAAAGGTAAAAACTATCCAGCGGTGATAATTAATTTAAAGGAATTGATTGAGCAAGAAAAAAAGGATGATGGCTATTTGACACCACCTTCTTATGATGGTGAAGAATGGTTTGCAGAAGGGATTGGTTTAGTTTATTATAAAAAAAATATTAATGACGATTTTAAAATAGAGTATCGTTTGAATAATATTATGACGCTTGACGAATTTAATAATAAAAAATAATTATCATTTATAAACTAAAAACACTTCCATTCTATTTATTTGTAATTGCTATCTTTTTGGGAATTGCAAGTCCAATGCTGTTTTCAGATGGTATGTTTATGGACGGTGTAATTTATGCCACTATTGCCCGTAATCTTGCTTTGGGTGATGGATCTTTTTGGCATCTGTTTTATTCTGAAACTGGCTTAAATCCATTTCACGAACATCCGCCATTAGCGATGGGCCTTCAAAGTATTTTCTTTTCAATATTTGGAGATTCAATTTACGTTGAAAGAAGTTATTCTTTGATGACTTTTATAGTTACAGGTTTCTTGATTGTGCAAATATGGAGACAAATTGCTCCCAAAAAACTTGCTTGGTTGCCATTGCTATTTTGGGTGGTTACTCCGCTTATTCCATGGAGTTGTGGGAATAATATGCTTGAAAATACGATGATGATTTTCACAACATCGGCTACACTATTATATCTGATTCAGTTAAAACTTGAAAAACCAATGCTTACTGTGCTTTCAGGATTAATGATTTTTTTGGCTTTTTTGACAAAAGGTCCTGTTGGATTATTTCCATTAGCATTTCCGTTTTGGATGTTTATTTTTGATAAAAAAGTGCAATTTAATAGCTTTATAAAAGATACTTTTTTGATGCTCTTAGGATTATTAACTCCATTTGCTGTTATTTTTGGATACTTTCCAGATGCTGCGGATTCATTGGTGGGCTATTTCAACAAACAAGTCTTAGGAAGTGTATCGCATATTGTAACGGTGGAGAGTAGATTTTTTATTTTAGGACGGCTTTTTTCACAAATGATTCCATCTTTAATTATCCTTATTCTTTTTTATGTTTTCTCTAGAAAAATGAAATCTGCTCATACAAAAATGAAATGGGGGATTATTATTTTTGCCTTGGCAATGTCTGGAATTGTGCCAATCATGATTAGTTTAAAACAACGTGGTTTCTACATGCTCGCATCTTTGCCATTAATGAGTATCGCAATAGCATTTTTTATTGCTCCAAAAGTAAAAATACTATTTGATAAAATTGACACCCAATCGACTGCTTTCCGAAATTTTAGAATCATTAGTTTTTTGTGCCTAGTAGGGAGTTTGGTTTATGTCTATGATCAATCTTTAATCATCGAAAGAGATAAAGATCAAGTGACTGACATTTATAAAATATCTAGTATTATTCCAGAAAAGTCAATTCTAAGTAGTCCAAGTTACTTTGATAATAATTATTCTTTACAAGCATACCTATATAGATACGGAAAAATTAGTTTAGAATCGAAAAATGTACATTCCTATTTTCTAACCAAAAAAGGATTAACCAGTAATGTTCCGATACACTTTCATAAACATCCAATTAAATTGAAACTTTACGATTTGTATGTTGAAAAATAAGCGTACTTTTGACCAAGGAACTGTGAAAAATAAATGTACATTTTCAACTATTTCCCTAGCAAAGATTTGATATTTATGAAAAATAATTCTAGTCAAATAAAGATTTTTTTCTTCTCTTTTTGGATACTGGGTTTAATTTTACAAGCCTTTTTTACCGAAATTATGGATGATGAAGCCTATTATTGGATGTATTCTCGACAACTCGCTTGGGGATATTTTGATCATCCGCCAGTCATTGCTGTTTTTATAAAATTGGGCTATGCTCTATTTCAAAATGAGTTGGGTGTGAGAATTATTTCAATTCTTAGCATTGCTTTTTCTATAAATATCTGGGAAAAAATCGTTCAACCAAAACAGCTTAAACTGTTTTATATGATTATTCTTTCCGTTGGAATTTTACATTTTATCGGATTTATGGCAATTCCAGACACTCCGTTACTTTTATTTGCATCCATTTATCTGTTGTTGTTCAAAAAATTTCTAGAAAAACCCGATTGGATATTATCCACATTACTAGCGATAACGATTGCGCTAATGATGCTGTCAAAATATCATGCAGTCTTAATTGTTGGTTTGACTATCCTTCCCAATTTAAAACTTTTGAAAACGCCCTATTTTTGGTTTATTGCCATTGCTTCTGTTGGGCTATTGACACCACATATTCTATGGCAATTCAATACTGATTTTCCATCTATAAAATACCATCTTTTTGATAGAAGTACCAAAGCTTATCAAATCACGAATACACTTGAATACCTAGGGACGCAGCCTTTTATTTTAGGTCCATTTACTGGTGTCATCTTCTTGATTTCAGCTTGGAAGTATAAAATTAAAACATCTTTTGAATACACTTTGAAGTTTCTTTTTTTTGGGGGATATCTTTTCTTTTTAATCATGACTTTCAAGGGGAGAGCAGAAGCCCATTGGACGCTTTTTGTGATTATTCCAGCGGTATATTTTGGATATTATTATTTGTCAGAGACAGAAAAATTGAGAAATATATTTTACAAGTTGTTTCCGATTACGATGGTGTTAATTTTGGCTGCACGATTGGTTGTCGCTGTAAATTTCTTTCCAAATACTCCGTTCTTTGCCAATTTTCATGGAAAAAAACTCTGGTTTCAAAACATTCAAAAAAAAGCAGGTGATTTGCCTGTTGCTTTTATGAATTCATATCAAAAGGCTTCTCTTTACCAGTTTTATACTCAAAAATCAGGATTTTCATTGAATAGTATTTATGGTAGAAAAAACCAATTTGATATTTGGAAGGTTGAAGATAAATTTAGAAACCAAGATATCGTTTTGATACCAAATTATGATGCGAAAAATTATGAACTTGTAAATGCAAAACCAAAGCCATTCAGGTACAAGATTATTAAAAATTTTCAAGCTTTTTCTAAAATTGAAATTGATGTATTGACACCGATTAAGACACTAAATGTATTGGAAAAAATAGACATTGAAATCCAATTAAAAAATTCAGAAAATGATTTTGTTGATTTTGAGCTCGATTCAAACCAAGTGTCATACATTACCTATAGCTTTTTTAAGGAAAATCGCAATTTTAAGTCTAAAAGACTAATGAGAATTTCAAATGAGATGCTCAATAAAGCAACCCGTATTTCCATTGAAGCACCAAAAGAATCTGGCAATTTTGGTCTGTATATTTCTATTTCAACGGGAGTACTTCCCGCTACTTTTAATAGTAGGCGTTATCCTATAGAAGTGCTATCCAATTAATAAAAAAAATCCTAAGCCAGTCATTACAATTACTTTTATCCATTTTGTAATATTCCAAAATATTGGACTGGATAAATAGGAATTTAGTCTTCCTGCTAAAACAGCAATAGATGAAAATGTGATAAAACTGATTATCATAAAAATTACTCCCAATACCATCATTTGAATAATAATACTTGAACCATCTCTTGTAATAAATTGTGGTAAAAAGGCTATAAAAAAAAGCGAAACTTTGGGGTTTAATACATTCATAAAAAAACCAGTTTTCATCAACTTAAAGAAATTGAAAGATGTGTTTGTTTGATTGGATTCTAATTTAATAGGCACTTCCTTGAAAGATAAATAGGCTAAATAGAACAAATATCCCGCTCCAAAATATTTTACCAATTGAAAGACAACATCCGATTGATACATCAAAACCGAAATACCCGTTGCAGCCAAAGTAATATGTATCAAGACGCCTGAAATTAAACCTGTAGTAATCGCTATCCCATTTTTCCACCCTTTTGATAGGCTCTCCGTCAATACGAAAATATTATCTGGTCCAGGAAGCAACGCCAGAAGAAAAGAAGCTGATGCGAATTGAAATATGAGATTTGTATCCATTAGGCATCCGTTTTTTTAGTTGGATTGGCAAAATAATCAAATACTTTTTTACCATAACTTTTTCCTACGACAAACTCAATATCACCAAGCGATAACTCCTTTATTTTTTTTACAGATCCAAAATGAGCTAATAATTTTTCTGCGGTCTTGTCACCAATACCCTTTATTCCATTCAATTCTGATGTTGTGAAATCTTTGGAACGTTGGTTTCTATGGAAAGTAATCGCAAAACGATGGGCTTCATTTCGCAATTGTTGAATCAGTTTTAACGATTCCGATTTCTTATTGATGTAAACAGGAATCGAATCACCGGGGAAAAATATCTCTTCTAAACGTTTAGCAATTCCAATCACTACAACTTTATCCAGAATATTTAACTCTTTCAAAATTTTTACTGAAGAACTCAATTGCCCCTTTCCACCATCAATAATAATCAACTGTGGGAGTGGCTGATTTTCCTTGACCAAGCGGGTATATCTTCTTCTAACAACTTCTTCCATCGAAGCAAAATCATCAGGGCCAACTACTGTTTTGATGTTGAAATGTCGATAATCTCGCTTTGCTGGTTTTGCATTTTTAAATACCACGCAAGATGAAACAGGAAATGCACCTTGAATATTTGAATTATCAAAGCACTCAATATGCATTGGAATTTCATCCATATTTAAATCCGACTGAAGTGTTCGGAGTATTCGTTCAGATGATGTTTGTTTCTTAATATTATTGATAGCATCCTTTCGTTTTTGCAGCACGAAATAGTGAACATTTTTTTGCGATAGTTCTAGTAATTTTTTCTTATCCCCAATTTTAGGAATGGTTATTCGAATATCTTCATCTTCCAAAATCGTTACTTTATAAGGAAGAATAATCTCTGGGGCGATGCTATTAAATTTCTTTCTTAAAACAGGAATTGTAAAAGCAAGAAGCTCTTTTTCATCCTGATTTAGATTCATAATCAACTCCTGAGTATAAGAATTGATTAAAGCTCCATTGACAATTTTCAAATAATTCACATAGGCAACTTCTTCTTCCGTTTCTATGGTAAATATATCTACATCAGTAATGGTCGTACTTACGATAGTTGATTTGCCTTGATAGTTTTCAAAAGCAATCAGCTGTTCTTTCAGCGATTGAGCCATTTCAAAATTGAGATTCTCAGCATGAAAATAGATTTGCTCCATCAAAAATTCTTTCACTGGCTTGAAGTGACCACGAAGAATATTTTTTATTTGGTCTATTTTTTTATTATAGTTTTCTTCTGTTTCAAATCCCACACATCCGCCTTCACAATTTTTGATATGATATTCCAAACATACTTTATAAGCTCCTTTTTCTACATTTTTTTTACTGAGATTGAACGTGCATGTTCTTAATTTAAAAAGCTGTTTGATTAAATCTAAAATTATATTAATCCTATATTTTGAAGTGTATGGACCGAAATAAACTGATCCATCTTTAATGATTTTTCTTGTCAAAAATACTCGAGGAAAAGCTTCCTTCTTGATACAAAGATAGGTGTATGATTTGCCATCCTTGAGCATCACATTGAAACGAGGTTGGTGTTTCTTTATGAGTGTTGCTTCCAGGAGTAGGGCATCATTTTCAGATTCAACTAAGGTGTATTCCACTCGCTCCGCATTTTTTATCATGATGCGAGTCTTGTACACTTGATTTTTCTTATTTCCAAAATAAGATGCTATTCGTTTTTTTAGATTTTTTGCTTTTCCGATATACAAGATTGTTCCTTCTGCATCAATATAGCGATATACGCCAGGCGATGTGGGGAGGGTAGGAAGGAGTATTTTATAATCTTCGGTTGTCATTGCTATATTTTGGGTGCAAGATACGAAAATTGTTTTTTACTCAGGTTTAGGATTTCAATACTTCACGAATACAGGAATAAAAAACAATAAATTTTAAACATTTCCATTTTTCTGATAATCACCTACCTCAATATCATAACATCCCCACTCAAAATATTGTCCGTTGGTAAAATTCCTTGAACCGTCTTTTCAAAAACCCGACAGGTGTAAAAATAAACTCCTTCTGCAAGGTCTTTTCCTTGAAGATCTTTTCCATCCCAATTGATATTCGTTTCTTCGGTCTCAAATACAAGTCCTCCCCAACGATTAAAAATCTGTATTTCTATGTGGTCTACAAAACGAGTCACCATTGGTTTGAAATGATCATTTTGATTATCACCATTTGGCGTAAAAGTATTTGGAAGGATATATTTTGGACAATTATCCACACAAACAATATTGCTTTTGGCGCTTTCATTTCCAACAGAGTCAATTGCCGTAATCGCATAGCAACCTGCTACTCCAAAGAAGGCACGATGACTATAATCAATATGCTCTGCCCCTTCAACCGTTTCAACAATTTCTAATGGATTTGATTCAATTGGAGAATACCAAATATTGTATTTTACAACATCATCGGTAGATCCACATTCATCATTTGGATTGGTCCAAGTGAGGTCATTTTCAAAAGTGGTTTCATCCGATGAACTATCATCATCACAAGGATTGGTGATTGCAAGTTCTGGTGAACAAGGAGGAACATTATCTATTGGAATAGAGCAAACTTCTTGAGATTTATTAATTAAAAGATCCAAATCTGTAGTAAAAACACCCTTTGAAAGCACATAATAGCAATATTTTTTCCCATTTATCAATCCAGAATCATCGAAATTGTTAGTCAAACTGACTCCAATAGAGTCGAAAGTATTACTTCCTTCATTTTTTCTATAAATTACATATTCAAAATTGCTCCAAGGTACTTCAGTTTCCCAAGTGAGTTGATTCTTCTCATCAGTCGGTGATATTTGCAATAAAATGGAAGATGCCGTACTACTTTTTCCTAAAGGCTGATTTTCTCCTTTTACATAAAATGCTAATTGATAATTATATCCCAATGTTGTATTGATGTTTTTATCAAGAAAAAAAGTATCATTTGCCGTGGAGAAAAATGGACTTTCGAATGATGCTCCAGGTACAGGAACAAAATTTGTACTGTTTATACCTTCTGCCCTAAATAATTCATATTTATACGGACCTGGATTCTGAATCGTATCCAAATCATTGATATTTGGCTTGGTCCATCTCACAAATATTTCGCCATTTGCAATATCTGTTTTTTCTACATCTACATTTGTGAAGATTGGAATATCTTTTCCTATTTGCACGCAAGACTCTCCAGAAGGTAAACTTTCAACCAAATTAAAAGGATAGCCGCCTGCACTTAATTTTGCAAAATTTGCCACTATGCGATAGCAATACGTGTGCCCTCCTTGTAGATCACTATCTTCATAAGAATATCGATCATTCTCAACGTTGATTGTGTATCCAATTCTTTCATATCCTTTACCATCTAATCCTGTTTCACAACTATCTGCTTCAAAAGGATTGCTATTTTCTTTTCTCCATATTGAAAAATTTCTAAAATATTCATCTGCTACATCATCACAACTATATGGGTGTTCCCAAGTAATTGTCACTTTATTGGTTTTGGTTTCAGTCTGAACATCTAAAGGGGGCGGACCTACTACTTTTATATGAACCGTTTTCAAATCAGCCAAACCTAATGTATCGCCAAATTGATCATCTACTGCTCTGAAAACAACAGAATAGGGTTCGTTTGAAATATGTTCGCATTCAGTTTGCCATTTAAACGTTCCAAAAACGGGCGTTTCATTTAATCCTTTGGGTACATCAAACATTGCAGGACTCACTTTGGTTACAAATGGACCTCCTAGCCCCGTCAGCTCAACTTTTTGTTTTGGATCAATATCCGCATCAGTAGCAATCACATCAAATTCTAAATAATCACCCGCAACCACGCAAACTTCATCAATAGTTTCAATTTCTGGAGGCGTATCATCACAGTCCTTTATTAAAATTTGCATATCCCTAATCATTGTATCTAAAGGTTGTCCATTTCGAAATTCAATAATTAGTATTGCAATGTTATATTCTCCAGCTTTTTGTGGACTGTCCCAAATAATATCTCCTGTAGATGAGTTTACTGAAAAGTTATTATTGGGTCCTGAAACAACTTGATATGGTTTGTCATAATTGGGAACATCTGTTTCAAAATCGCTCAACGGGATTGTCAATTGATAAGCCAAACTATCTCCGTCAATATCAAAAGCATTTGGATTGTGAATAAAACGTTCTCCAACACAACCAATATCGATGGGAGGTTGCAATAAAATAGGGGAGTTATTATATCCTTGAAATTGCTGACTCAAAAGAGTAACAGTAGTCTGAATATAAAAAGGAACGTGCGCTGATGTTCCATTATTGATATTAATTATACCATTATTTCGGTTTGGATCAAACATCGACATTACATAGTGCTGCTGAGAAGGGTAAGTATGAGTAGCAATATAAAGATTTTTTTTCATATCGTTGCCCAATTCCACGCCTTGTGGTGGATTTCCCGCTCCATTGCTTCTCAAAACCATTTCAGACGAACCATCTCCCCAATGCATTTCCAAACTATCTCTATCTGCGCCTGTACTACTCGCTTTGGTGTAAGTAGTAATAGTTGCTTCAATCGTATATTCACCAATTTGACGATAGGTGATTTCTCCTGCACGGTTATGGGTTGCAGAAGCTACAAATGAACTGGTTAATAGAAAAAAGAAGAAACCAAATTTAAGCAAAGGTATAGATCGGAGCATATTTACAATAATTTGTACAAAGTAATATTGTTGTTCTTGTGTAACGAAAGAATTAACATAAAAGTTTGTACGGTAACTGACAAATTATTGTTTAAATTAGAGATTCCTAATTGTCATCTTCATTCCAATCTATATACTCAATATCCTTATCTTCTTCATCTTCATACTCAGGAATATCTGTTGAAGGATCAAAATCTGTATCTTTTTCTTCTATTTGAGTATCTGGTTCATCTATTTCTTCTTCAAATTCAGGAATTTTAGATTTTTTGGTATTATTTTCAACTTTAGCAACCTGTTTTAAACCAAATTCTTTAATTAATGCATTTCTGATTTCTTTTTTCCTGTGCTCCGAACGTCTAAATCCATTTTTTACAGCATAAGGAGCCATTTTTATTTTATAATCTCCAAATAAATTACCAATGATGGTATAGTAAAGATTGAAGAATCCTTTTTTGTCTTTTAAAGGCTTAAGTTTTCTATCATGCCGTTTGAATTTATTAATAATTACTTGACCAGCATTGACCTTTATCCCAAAATTCATATCATGATTAAAGGTATATTCTCCATTCAATCTTAAATTTAAAGCATTACTTTGAAGTAGCATTACAGGCAAATATATTTTTCCTTTGCGGATTTCCATCCAATTTTCTAACTCCGTAAACTTAATATGTCTCAAGTCTTCTACCTTGATAAAGGAAGAAAACTCTTCGAGCATCTTTAGCTTTATCAATTCTCCGTTAAGAACTTTTATTCCCGCTAGAATTTTCATTTTATCGGTCAAAAAGACCCCATCTTCATCCCAAAATGTATTGATAATAATATTGGCATTGAGATCACCAGTCAAATTTTTATTTGTAAGTACTTTTTGTCCAAAATTTTCAGATTGTCTAAAAAACTCTTTTACATTAATTTTATCACAGACAAGACTTGCCCGTAATTCTGGTTGCTTCTTAAACATGTGATAAATTCCTTCTAAATTCATACTCCCCTTCATCGTTTCAATATCTCCATCTAGTAAAACTTCACCATTATCAATATTCAAACTACCGTCAAAATCTTCCCCTTCTAGTTTATTGTATGTGATAGTTCCGACTCTTGCCTTGAAACTACCTTTTAATAATTTCATTAGACTATTGTCAGCATCTGTTGATGAAGATGTTTCTTTGGTTTGTGGACTAGAAGTAATCTTCAGCACTTTTGCCAAATCAATTTTATCTGCAACAAGCTTAGTTGTAAACTCTAATTCTGCCTTATTAGTATTTAAGGAGTCGGCAAATAATACAGGAATGATATTATAAATTGCTCCTGAAATTTTTAAATCCTTAACACCAGCACCATCAATTTTGACACCTTTAACAGAAACTTTATTTCCACTAAACGATAAGATTCCCCTATCAATAAGAACTTTTTCTTTTTTGATTCTAATCCCTGCATCGTCAAACTCTAATGTTCCAGATGCTTTGACTTTTGAAATTCGTGATGGATTACTCATATCATTCAATCGCCCATCAATTTTCAATTTATTAATTTCAATTTCTCCGTAAGCTTTAGAAATATCATCATTATCAAAAAAACCATACAAAGAACTCATAGGAACAGTACCATCCAATAAAAATTTGAGATGTAAATCATCTAGATTAGATAATTTCATTTTCATTTGTACCAATTCTCTATTAAAATAGCCTTTAAAATCATTAATAAGTAAGGATGAAGTTTTATTTGTTTGTGCTTTCCCGTTACTAAATTTTGCGGTAAAAGATACATCCTTAAAAGGTTGCTTTAGATTTGGGTGCTTGATTGTCGCATCCGTCAAACCAATCAATCCTCTGATTTTTGGCTGCTTCTTTTTTGTCCAAGGTCCAGTCAATGATCCATCAAATAAAAATGTACCCGTACTTTTTATGCCATTAAATTTCTCGATATATTCATTGGGAAGTAAATGAATTAGGGAAGTTAATTTATTTTTTTCGCCAGTGAAATGGATTTCATAGTTCATCTCATTAGCCACTTTTTTTACTCCTCCATCAATATTAAATTGATTTCCTTCAATAATTAGATTTAATTTATCAAAAAGGTAATTTTCTTTTTGCATATCGATATCTACTATTGCATCATAATTTATTTTTTTTCCAGTTAAAAATCGCATTTCATCTAATTCCAAGAAATCTGTTCTAATCTCTGCTGTAGATGTCAGTGAATACCTGTTACTTGAAAAATCTCCAGAGAAAAACGCATCATCCACCCAAAACCGTGTGGTCGTATTATTTTGTTGATCTTCATAAATCACTTCGATTTTCTCTAGTCTAGCTTCCTCCAACATCATAGCGAATTCAGAATTTGTACTTTCAGAACTATTTGTACCTTCTTTTGCGATATTATAATTTGCTCTTCCTTTCTTATCAATTTTGATAAATAATGCACCATTTTGAATCGCAACAGAATTTACTTTTATTTTAGAACTAAATAAGCTAAATAATCCAAATCTAAATGCCATATTATCCGCTTCCAAGAGATTGGCACCATTGGTATCTTTTAAGGTAATATTATGAAGATTGGCTGAAATACTTGGAAATCCAGATAGAAGTGACAAATCAAATTGATCAACTGTAAATTCAGTTTTTAAACTCTTGTTGATTTCTGTAGTTAACAAATTACTAATTCGCTCACCAAAAAAGCCAGCAATCACCAATGAACTGATTACAATCAATCCTAATATTACAACTAAACCAATAATAAGTTTCCTTAGCATTCTTTTGAAAAAAGGTCTTTTAGGTTTTGATGATATTTCAGTTTGGGGAGTAATTAAACTTTCCATTAGAGTTATTTTTTTGTTGGACAAAATAAACTGTTCCAAATATAGTTGATAAAATAATATAATACGAAAAATACGATTCAAAATTGTATTAGTGGAGGTGAATTTAAAAATAAGTACATGTAAACTTACCTTTATTGTTGCTCGGAATTGTTTTTTAGCCACATAAGGACTTAGAGAAAAGAGAGATTTCTAAAGGGATTTTTAGAATACTTTCTGATTTTACTGTTTTTGTATGGCGAATAAGGAAATTCAGGTATTTGCCATCTTACTTTATAGTATATTGAGATGCGATAAATAATGGCTTCAAAGAAAAAAATAATATTTTTTTATAAAAAAACTTGCTTGAATGAAATGAATAATATACCTTTGCACTCGCTTCTTAAAAGAAGGGCGATTAGCTCAGTTGGTTCAGAGCACCTCGCTTACACCGAGGGGGTCGGGAGTTCGAGTCTCTCATCGCCCACAATTAAAAAAGCCATCCAAATTTTGGATGGCTTTTTTTGTTAACTCAATTTCCACAACTCAATACCACTGTCAAACAATGTAGTTTTTTTACTCAACAGCGTAGCACTCAACTAATCATCAACGAAGTTGAATGATGTCTCACCTTCTCCACTTACTACTTACTAAAATCTCAAATGCTTGACTGTTTTTGAATTATTGATAAGTTGTTTTAAAGAATCTATTCCAATCTTCAAATGCATATCTACATATTTTTGAGTCACTGACGAATCACTCTTAGATGTCTTCACTCCTTCAGGTACCATTGGCATATCAGAAACTAGAAGTAAAGCCCCCGCTGGAATCTTATTTTTGAATGCGGCAACAAAGATAGTTGCTGTCTCCATATCTATTGCAATAGGTCTAAGGCTCTTAAGATATTTTTTAAAATCTTTTCTATGTTCCCAAACCCTCTTGTTGGTAGTATATACAGTTCCTGTCCAATAATCCAAACCGTTATCTCTAATGGTTGTAGAAATTGCTTTTTGTAAAGCAAAGGCAGGCAAAGCAGGTACTTCTGCAGGCATATAATCATTTGATGTTCCTTCCCCTCTAATTCCTGCAATAGGAAGAATTAGATCTCCAACTTTATTTTTTTTCGTTTTAAGCCCACCACATTTCCCTAAGAATAATGCAGCTTTTGGCTTAATTGCGGTTAATAAATCAATGATTGTACCCGCATTTGGACTTCCCATTCCAAAATTAACAATCGTGATATTATTGGCAGTTGCACTTGGCATTGCTCTGTTTTGTCCTTTAATCTCTACATTAAACTCTTCTGCAAATTTTACTACATAATTATTGAAGTTGGTCAATAAGATGTAGTCTCCATATTCTTCAAGTTCAGTTCCTGTATATCTAGGCAACCAGTTATCGACAATTTCTTTCTTTGATTTCATATTTGTTATTTTTAATTATTTATCATTCGCCACTATAATACTCATTTTAATCGTTTTTCTTTCAAAAAAAGTAAAATTCTTAAAATGTTACCTACAGATTGTCATGTAAACGATTTTTACAATTAAAAGTTTTAAAAAAAAGACATTCTCATCCTTATTTACTATTATTTATTGTACATTTGTCCTTATTTAGATTATGTATAGATAAGGGAGCATGAAAGCGTTATCAGAATTTTTAGTAAATGAAAAAGGCATTTTGGCGTCAATTAACGATGTTATAATTGCAAATCGTTTATTTTCTATGGGTGTTTTACCCAATAATAAAATTGAACTTTTGAGAGTGGCTCCTTTCGGTGACACTTTATACATCAATGTAGATGGTATTTTTTATGCAATAAGGAAAAACGAAGCAGAATCTATGATGATGCAATAATATGGCAAAAAAAGAATTTAAAATAGCTCTTATTGGTAATCCCAACGCTGGAAAATCATCTGTGTTCAACTTATTGACAGGAATGCACCAAAAAACTGGAAATTTCCCTGGCGTCACGGTCGATAAAAAAATTGGAATACTTGAGTTTGAAAACAACAATGTTACCATTATTGATTTCCCTGGTTTATATAGCCTACATACTTCTTCGTCAGAGGAATTAATTGTCACCAATGTCTTATTGGATAAAAACAATCCAAATTATCCAGATGCAATAGTTTATGTTGCAGATGTGACTACCTTAGAAAAACATATTTTATTATTTACACAAATTAAAGACTTAGGATTTCCAATTATCTTTGCGTTAAATATGATTGATCTAGTAGATGCTCGTGGAATTTCTTATGATGTAGAAAAACTTTCAAAAATATTAGAAAGCCCTGTTGTAGATATAAGTTGCAGGGCTGGTGGACACCATATTGATAAACTTAAAACTACAATTTATAACGTTTTAAATCAGTTTAATAAAAAAAAATCTTTAAAAAAATTTTATCGGCTCAATAGTCTAGAACAAAAAATAGTAAATGAAATCAAACCTATTCTAGCTACGGACAATGATTATAACGCGTTGTTGACTATACATCATTGTGAAAAGATGGATATGTTGGATCCTGAAATCATAACTAAAATTCAAAAAATAAAAACCAAGTATAGTTTCAAATCCCTGCCACTTCAAGTAGAAGAAACTATGAATCGGTATAATACTTTTTCTGGTCAGATTAAAAAGGGAATACAAATTCAAGGAAAAGATGAGAATGTTTTTACTAGAAAATTAGACAATATTCTTACTCATAAAACCTTTGGACCTATTATCTTTTTTTCATTAATGTTTGTTATTTTTCAAGCAATTTTTAGTTGGTCTAGTTATCCAATGGACTTGATTGATGGGTTATTTACCCATATTCATTCTTTTGTTGAACAAAATTTCCCACAAAGTACTTTTAGGGATTTAATAAATGATGGTATCATTGCGGGCATTGGAGGAATGGTTATTTTTATCCCACAAATCGCCATTTTATTCTTTTTGGTTTCAATTTTAGAAGAAATTGGATATATGGCTAGATCGGTTTTCATGTTTGATAAAATCATGCAAAAATTTGGGCTCAGTGGTAGAAGTATTGTCGCCTTTATCTCTAGTGGAGCTTGTGCTATTCCTGCGATTATGTCCACCAGAACGATGAGTGATTGGAAAGAAAGATTAATTACAATATTAGTATCTCCTTTTATCAGTTGCTCGGCTAGAATCCCCGTTTATACCCTTTTGATAGGATTGGTTATTCCATCTAAAACATTTTTTGGAATTATAAATTTACAAGGATTGGTATTTATGGGATTGTATTTTCTAGGAATTATTACTGCGCTCCTTTCTGCATTAATATTAAAAAAACTCATAAAAGCCAAGTCAAATAGTTATCTGCTCCTTGAATTACCAAATTATAAAATGCCCGTTTGGAGAAATGTTTTTTATCATGTTTTTAATAAAGTGAAATCATTTGTTTTTGAAGCAGGTAAGATCATAGTAATCATATCTATCGTTTTATGGTTTTTAGCATCTTATGGCCCAAGCAGTAAAATGCAACTTGCGGAACAAAATGCAATTGCTCTAGCTCAAAAACAAAATTTATCAGAAGCAGAAACCAATGATTTAATCGCTTCGAAAAAATTAGAAGTTTCTTATGCAGGACATATTGGAAAATTGATGGAACCAGGTATCGAGCCACTTGGTTTTGATTGGAAAATAGGAATTGCTCTTTTGACCTCCTTTGCAGCTAGAGAAGTATTTGTAGGTACAATGGCAACGATTTATAGTATCGGGAGTACCGATGATGAAATGTCCATTAGAGAAAGGATGCGAACCGAAAGAAATGGAAAGACTGGAGAACTGACATTCAACCTTGCTTCTGGACTGTCTCTTTTGTTGTTCTATGTTTTTGCAATGCAGTGTATGGCAACCTTGGCGGTCGTGAAAAAAGAAACAGGAACTTGGAAGTGGCCCATTATACAATTCTTTTTTATGACAGCAATTGCATATTTTTCAAGTTTGCTTGTTTACCAATTGATGTCTTAATAATCAATGTACATTTTTAACTAAAAACTTACAGGCTATTTTCTTTTTGAATAAAAATTTTAGAATTTTTGTTTAATTTGAGTATGACAATTGAATAGGCTTGTTGGTGAAAATTGATATGATTTTTGGATATGTTGTTGATGTTTTGTATATTTGGTTTTAATATATGTGTGTTTTTGAAAATGATGCTTGTGGAGTTGTGGTTTGACGGCTGAGGTATGGGTGTTGTGTTTTATACAAAAACGAAAAATAGAAACAAGAAATTAATTTATGAAAAGAGCCTATTACTCAAAATCCATT
>CAMZLN010000021.1 GCA_947311465.1 uncultured Saprospiraceae bacterium | reverse complement strand
TGGCCAAGTCCCGTCTCCTGGATAAAGTACTTTTGCAGACCCATCAATTGTTACGATTCTTGTAGCAGCATCATAAGATGTTGGATATTGAGCACATTCAACAAATGTAACTCCAACGGGAAGTGTATCTCTAATAATAAAACCATTTATATTTAATGTCCCAATGGTATCTACTATTATTCTATCTTCTCCTATAATTCCATTTACTATTTGAAAATAATATGCCAATAGTCCCCCAGATGCACCTCCTGCGGAATATCTCTTTTCAAATTCCATTTTTTCGGTTGCTATCGCTGTACAACTTATAGATGCCATTGCATCACTTGCATTGATTGCACTAATTGTCGCTGTATTATTTGCTACAGTACCATTTGGCGTTGAACCGTTTGGAAACTTTACAAATATTTGTACTTCTCCAACTGATCCTGCTGCCAATGGATCAGCAAAGGTAAAAGTCACCGTTCTTGTTCCTGCATCATATACTTCATTCACAGTATGAACTGATCCTGCAACATCTACATATTCTAATTCAGCAGGTAAGGGATCCGTAATAAATACGCCTTCACAATCATTCGTTGTACTTGAACATCTATATTGGAGAAAAATAGAAAATATTTCTCCTGTTAATGGATTTGCGTTTGAAACAGTACTCGTTAACTCTAATGTAGCAGTACCATCATTAAAATTAGGTTTCATATTTTCACCAATGCTGATGGAAATACATAGCAATTGGATGAATAAAAACAGGAATGAGTATTTCTTAAATCGAAATTTCATCTAATGGAAATTTATTATTTACTTAGTAGTTTTTGTCAAATTACTTCTATCACAAAAAATAGAATAACTTATTGGTTTACAAGCAAGAATAATGCCATTTAAAAATTAAATTTTAAGGTGTGGCGGTTCAGGAAAAAGGTGACATTGAAAACATTTTATTTTCAAGACTTACACTTCAAAATCATTTTTTCTCCTTAAACCTTTTTCTAGTTATTGCAAAATAAAACATTCTATTTGAGCACAAAAACATATTCAATTAACTAACAATCGATAAAAAAGAATGTCACAATTTTATTATTTCACGTAACAAATGTGGCTTTAAATTACATCTCAATTTCAATTTCAGCCATTTTGGAAAGGGCCAAAAAATGTACATAAAATCGAATTTCTTTAGTTGTATTTTTTTGAATTGCCTTTTTGGAAAGGAATAATGATGGGACTATTTCACTTATTTTTTTATTTAGTTTTTTTACACTACCCGTATAATCGGATAGCATCACCAAGTTGATTTGATGGGTTGATTCAATCATTAAATCCACACTACCTTTCCACCGACGTTGGTCTAATGCAACATCAATTGGAAAATAGGATTGACAAATATCATTTTCATGAATATTCAAAATGCGATCAAAACTTTGCCCGTAATTTATCAATTCTTTGATAGGAAGATTTTCTTCTGAAATTTTATGATTTTCTTTGATGGTTTGAGCCAAAGATTGCTGTTTTTCTGATGATAAAGTACTTCGCTGACTCAAAATCCAAGTTTTATAGGCCTTTAAAATTGCTTTTTGCTCCAATGGATCATCTACTTCCAACACTTTGTGAAAATCGACAACTGTTTTTTTATTCCAAGTATAATAGGTAGATAAACTATCATTTTTCAAATCAATATCAACATGTATTCGATTCACTTTGCCTGTGTGTTTTTCCAAATAAATTCTAGATTGTGAATCAAAAGGTATATTTGGAAAATCTGGTCCGTAATACTCCTTTATGAAATTTGATAACAAAATGGTTTGATTCCATTCCCAAGGGGTTTCTGATTTATCTTCTAGTGTAAAATGGTCTTCTTTTCCTTCATGGAATACTCGATTCAACCATTTTGTTGTTGTATTTTTCGTTGGAAAAACCAAATAATCTCTCGCTCGTGTAATACCCACATAAAGTAGCCTTGCTTCTTCTTCCAAGGCTTTTCGAGTAACTTTTATTTTGTAATCACTTTCATTCATTCGACCTAAAAGTGGCGTCCCATTAGATTGCTTGGCATAAGGATTAACCCAATATCGAATCCAACGATTGCCCAAAATATCATTCAAATCAATTTCTTTTTGATCCGACTCCAGAGCAACGCCCCAAATATTATCACGCAACTTGCCTTCCAAGCTGTATAAGATTACCAATGGCCATTCTAGCCCTTTACTTCGATGATATGTGACGATATTGACAGCATTTTCAGACTCGCCTGACGCCTGCATATCTTGGCTCTTTGTACTCAATTCATCTAACCACAGCAACAATCCGCTCAATGTAGCCGCCTTATGTAAACGTGCACAAGCAGCTTCATACTGATGGGCATATTTTCGCAACATATCTATATTGGCAAAGCGTTTTTCGGATAAAGACCAAGATGCTATAATTCTATAAATGGGTAATTCTCCTAAAATTAAATTCAGAATTTCAGAACTCGATAATTCTTCGATTTGATACCGAATTTCATTTATTTTTTCAATAATTGGAATATCACTGCCCCAAATCGTTTCTTCTTCACTAGGAAATTGTAAATATTCTAAACGAGATTCTACTATACTTTTCAAATCGTTATTCGTTGACAATCGCATCAATTCAGCAACAGCTAAATGGTCATTTTTATTCAATAAATATTTCAACGATGCCATAATTAAATGAATCTCTGATTTTGACATCAAACCATGGTTAGAAATAGCTGCATCTATTCCCTGATTGGACAAAGCAATAGATAGAGCTTGGCATTCATGATTGGCACGACATAGTACCGCAATATCTCCAGGGCGAATCAAACGTACTTCATCTCCATCTGTAATAAAAGTGGACTCACTATCCAGCATTTGCTTGATTTGTGCAGCAATTGAATTTTGTAACCAGCCCGATGGAAATCGCTTTTTTTCGCTATCCAATTCAAATTTCCAATGTATCAAAGCATCTCCCAACTCTATTGATTCATCTTTTTGATTGCTACTTTCTTCATCTGCAATCTTCTTTCTTTTAGGAATCAATGCCACTTGATCTTCTGGAAAATCAAATGCTTTGGTAAAAATTGCATTGGTGGCAAAAACGATATCTTCTCTGGATCGCCAAGAGTATTTTTGGATATTCTTAGGGTCAATTCCTCCTTCTTTTTCGATAATAGCCACCATCAAATCTGGGTCAGCACCCCTAAAACCATAGATAGACTGCTTTGGATCTCCTACCCACACAGAGTATTTTGCAATTTTTGATAATTTATAAAAAATATCCAATTGAATAGGACTGGTATCTTGAAACTCGTCCACCATCAATAAATCCAATTCACTTTTTAGTACTTCTACGACCACAGGATTATTCAAAAGATTTTTAACATGAACTTCCATATCCACATAATCAATCAGTCCACGACGTTTTTTATAATTTTGAAATTCATTAATCGCATCAATTGAAATATCAAAAATATTGGAAATAAATTCTGAAATATCTGTTTGAAATTGTGGATGACGCTCGTGTTTCCAAGCCAATTCCATCAAGGGTTCAGAATCAGCCTTGCTTTTTGCTCCAACTTTTAGTTTTGCAATTTTTACCCAATCTGACCAATTTAATTTTTTTCTGAACTTTAATTTATTTTTCAATTGCGTCAAAGTCGAAACTGCCAAACTAGTAACCTTGGTTTGGTCTTCGTTGTTATCCAAAATTTGAATGGTATCTTCCAAAGCTGTCATTAATTCCACTTCAAGCGTACAAGGAGCACTTAATTTTTCGGGCAAAAATTCAAAAAACGAAGACAGGGACTTAGATTTACTTTCGAGCAAAACAGTAGTCGAAAATGCATTGGATCGAGCCAAATCCACGATGGTTTTTACATCTTTTCTCCAGTCATATCTCTCTCCCATACGAGCATTATTCAATCCCAAAGCTTCGCTCAAATCTTCCATCTCCTTGATTCGTTTCATATTCAAAACTGCCGCTAAAGACTGATTAAACATCATTTGTTGGTCTTCATCTGCAATGATATCCACATTGGGAGAAATACCTGCTTCAAAGGCAAATCGTTTCAATAATTTCACTCCCAAACTATGTACTGTACCGATTAGGGCGTTTGCCAATTCGTCTTTTTCTTTGGTCAATCCTTCTTGAAGTAGTTTTATGGCTACTCTTTCCTCTAATTCTGCGGCGGCTTTGTTGGTGAATGTAGTTGCAATAATTCCGTTGGCTCGGACTTCTCCAGATTGGATGTATGCTACCATCTCTTGAGTCAAACGGTATGTTTTTCCTGATCCTGCTCCTGCTGAAATTATTTTTAAATTCATAGTTTTATAGGTTTTGGGTTGTAAATGGTTGGGTTATGGGTTATTAATTAAGACTCGCAAGCTCGACTTGATGAGTGGAGACAGTATGTTTGTTTTCTTTTTGTAATTTAAAATAAAAAGATAGAATTAATTTCTTTCCAAAATCGAAACTTATTGCTAACATCAATATTGTTATCAACAGCAACAAATATAACAATATTTTTCATCCCCACAATCAAATAGTCAAAAATTTATCCAAAACCCGTTCCCAATCCTCCCACCAATCCTTAACAAAAACCCGATACACATCCCACCCAAACGATTCCATCAACATCGGTTTTTGTAAGTTTTGAGCAAATGAATCTTGATTGTGATAATGTTCAGAATCATCAATCAAAATTCCAAAAGCGTAGGTAGTATCATGCTCATTGCGTTTTACTCCTAGGTGGCAAACAAAATCAGATTGTCCAATATTATAATCTACATGATACCCTTTTGAAATGAAATATTTACCCATTTTTTGAGCGATGACATTCTCTATACTAGTTTCACGATTAGGTAATTTACTCAAACCATTCAATACTTTTTGAGCTCCTAATTGATTGCCACTTGAAATTTCAAACGCATATTTCAAAAACTTTTTAAAGTACATTGCTCCTGGATTATAATCATTTGTGATTTCTTCGGAACGAAGACTCGTAATAACAGCCATGTGTTTTTTCGCTCTAGAAAAAATTACATTGAGCCGTTTTTCACCGCCTTCTCGATTGATTGGGCCAAAATTCATCCGCATTTTTCCTTGTGTATTCTTACCATAACAAATACTCAATATCATAATATCTCGCTCATCCCCTTGTACATTTTCTAGGTTTTTCACGAAAAGTCCAATAAATTGTCCGTTTTCATGACGTATATTTTCAGCTTCCAATAATTCTTCAAACCTTTCATCTTCTTGGGCCAATTGTTCTAAGGCTTTTTCTATTTCTCCTTGTTGTTTCTGTGAAAAAGCTACAATTCCAATGGTCAATTTATAATCTGAGAAAATCATTTCCCTAACTAAATGAGCAATATATTCTGCTTCACTTGGATTGGAACGATTGGTATAAATTCCATTTTCTAAATAATGATAGCTGATTGGTCGATGCAACATATCTCGCAAGGAAACGGGCATTACATCTGGAAATTCAACTGAAATTTCACCGCAATTTAGAGCCGTGTTCCGAACATCAGGAATGGTCAATAAACTACCGTGATAAAAAGCAGCATTAGAAAAATTGATCAACGATTCGTGGCGACTTCGATAATGCCAACCCAATCGAACAGATTCCATTTTTCGAGCCGCTTGTGTCAATAGACTGTCCACATCCAAATAAACGCCTTCTCCTTCAATTTCTTCCTCATCTGTATTCTTTTTCGCACTAAAAAAATTGGTGGGTGGCATTTGCATTTCATCTCCAACAATTATGGCTTTTTTTGCTCTAAACAATGCAGGAATTCCCTCTTCCAATGTAATTTGACTGGCTTCATCGAAAATCACTACATCAAAATTTTGTGTATCTAATGGAACTACATCTGAAACACTCAATGGGCTCATCAACCACACTGGTTTCAAATCAAAAATCACATCTTTTGATTCTAAACTTGTCAATTCCCGAATAGATTTATACCGCATTTTCTTAGAAAATTCATGTTCCAAAATACGTCGTCCACGCTTGTAAATTTTCTTTATTTCTTTTTCTTTTTGCTCCAAAACAGATGCAGATCGCTCAGTAATCCACACTTTTTTATTAAATCGTTTTCGATAAAATGAACGGATATATTCTGCATTAATTTGCATTAATTTTTGATGTAATTTTGCAGTTTTTGATATGTGTTTTTGTATAGAATTTCCAGTTTTATTTGAAAATCTTGGATTTTTACTACAAATTGAATCAATTGTATTTTTAATGATTTCAAATTCTAATTGAACGATTGAAATAGGTTTGGTTTTAATAACTTGCAACAAATTTGGTGTAGATATTGAAATCTTTTTTAATAATGGCAATATTAAATCCAGTTGATTTTTAACTTCCAAAAGTGCATCCATTTCACTTTTTGCAACTGCCAAAGTTTTCTTATAAATATCATCATAAATTCGGACAAAAATAGTTTCTAATTCATCTAATTGTTCATATATTTTTAGGATAGTAGCAAATTTATTTGGATTATTTTTTAAATGGGAAATCCAGATATTAGAATACTCATTATGGCGTAAATCTTCAATAGATTGAAATACATCATCAGAAATATTATACCGTTTTTCAAAATCAGTTTTTGAATGGATTAATTGATTCTTTATATCATGCTCTTTCATTAGTTTATTCAAAACATCAACATAAGTTGGCTTTACTATATGCTTTGAAAAATCATAATTTCTATTAATTACTGTTTTTAATTTTCGATATCGTCCATTCAAAAAGGAGAAAAATCTTCCTTCTTTTTCCTTCATAAAAGATAGAGCTTCTTTTGTTTTTTGAAAACTGATTTTATTTATCCAAAACTCGTTTTCCTTTTGGGCAGAATTTAGTTTTTCTTCCTGTAAAATGAGCTCTTTCTGTTGTTTTCGAAATTTATCTGAAATACTAGATTTACTATCAAAAAGATCTAATAATTCAGGATTTTTTATCATAAAACCCATTTGCAAAGCTTGATTTGCTAAAACTTGCAATTCATAAACAGTTGATTTTCCTGTATTCGGTAATTGATTTAGATTCAGTTCGATATCCTTCACTAAATCAGATGCGCTTTGGGTATATTTTAGCAATTCCAAACTATCATCTTTTGTACCAAACCATTCTACTGAAAAGGGATGCAAAGGAAAATTTGATAAATGATAAAATTTCAAATCTGCCATTTTTTGATACAACTCCAAAATACCAGTTTCACTTTTCAACCAATCTTTATAAAAAGGGCAATTGACACTTTCTTTCATCGGTGTATCATTAGACATTAGATATGCTCCCCGACTATACAACTCAAACAATGGAATCCCTGACTCAGGATGAATTCCCATCATTTCTCTTTGAAAATCTTCCACCTTGGTCCATTCAATTTGAATATCTTGAATGATTCCAAATCGTTCTCTTTCAATTTCTTCAAAATTTAATGGAAATTGCAAATAGTCTTCATACACGTCTTTCAAATCAAAAATAAAACTCTTTTTATCTGATTTTGTATCATGAACTAAGCAACACAACTCCCCTAATTTTGCCTGTTCCAATTTATAAAAAACAACATCCAATGCGACTCTTTTTTCACAAACAAACAGCACTTTTTTACCATGTGCTACCAAATTTGCGATTAAATTAGTAATGGTTTGTGATTTTCCTGTCCCTGGAGGACCTTGTATGACATAACTCGTATCATCATCCTTCAACGCCATTTGGACAGCCATCTTTTGTGTAGGATCCGATGTCAAAATATGAAACTCCTTTCGTAAATTCTGATTTCCCACTTTTTGATTCTCTAAAGTCTTGACGTCTTGATGTCTTGGCTCGATGATCTGCTCAGAATTAAACATCCGTTCAAAAGCTACATTCCCAATCTGTTTATTAGCAATTTCATCATAATCAAAAACGAGTGACATTTTCTTATAATTAAAATTCCCTAAGACCATTTGGCAAGTATCCATTTCCCATAAAAATAGATTTTCATTTAAAGTATGCTCTATTTTGAAAGAAGTTTTTCTTTTGATTTTTTCTTTAGGAACATCATCTTTTTTCGCCAATCGAGAAACATATCTATAAATCGATTCATTTGACAATTTATGAAGCAAATTTATTTTAGGCTGCTTTGCCCAATTAAAAATCACTCCATTTATTTTATTAGTAATTTGTTGATGCAAATAAGTGAAAAAATCATCTAAAGAAGACTGATTTAAATCTAAAAAATCTGGTAATTCAATACCGTATCTGTCCTTCAGTGCATAAGCTAAAACAGGATTTACTTCTACAATATCCGCTTGAATATCTAAATGAAATTTTATGGGCGCCCCACGTTCTGCTACTAAATTTACAGGCACCAATAATAAAGGAGATTGGATTCGTTCTTTTTCTTCAATATTGCTCCAATTTAAAAAAGCTATTGCCAATTTCAATTGATGAAACCCAAATTCTTGAACATCTTTCCGTGCATCGGCTCCAATTTTCTTCAACCTTTTGACCAAAAAATTCTTTTCTTGAAAGGAAAGATACTTATTGATAGAAATTTTAGAACCATTTTGGATTCTAGTTTTTATTTCATCATTCCAAATAAATAAATCATCGACTGAAATCAAATTGACATCTGCTTCATCAGGAACAGATGCCACTGTAAGATTTATAAATCTCAATTGTGGTTTGAAATACAATAAGCGATTTCGACGAGTCAAATTAAACAATCGACTTTTTAATTCTTGAAGAATCCATTGGTTTTTATCTGATACATCGGACTTAATAAACCCATCTGAATCACTGAGGTCGGAAGTTAAATTTGGACTAAAATCTTTATAATTCTGAAGCCGAATGAGAATATCTAATAAATCAACAGGTCGTTTTTTTCGATCCAACTCGGTCATTTCAAAAATAATCTTCACAATAGACGGATGTAATTTGGGTCTAAGTACGAATAAATTCGACCGATTTTCAACAAATCTTTCTAAATCGCCTAATCGTCTAAAATCTAATCCAAATACCAAACTGGCTAAGATCATTCCCAATAAAAAAACATCACTCAAGGGGTCATGATGTCCTATCACTAATTCATAAGAAGAATAATTGGGGACATAAACTAACGATTGGGGTAATTCTTCGGATAGAAAAATATTTTTTTGAACCACTTCTCCATCCTCATATTCTTCTCGAAATCCAGTACTAATCTCAAAAGTAGAAGCCGTTGTTTTTTGATTGATATCATCTATGGAATACCAATTTGATCGTGGGCTAAGAATTCCGCTTGCGTGAAGCAACAGGCGCCCTTTTTCTTGAATAATAAAATTTCCATTTTCAATATTAGCTACATAACCATCCGAGTGAACTTCATAGATATCTTCCAAGAAAGCTGCAAAAACAGCATAAATTGTTTCTTGTGGTAATCCATTATTTTGAATTTGCTCTTGTAAGAAATTTTGGAAAGATGGGTGCATTGAGGTAATTTACTTTGTGGTTGTGTAAAGTAAAACGTGTAAATGACAAATTTACATTAATAATACAGAGATTCCAAAAAACGGTATGAACAAAGTAGTTTCGATGGTCTTTAAGAAGAAATTTTCATCCAAGTAAAAAAATCAAATTTTCAAAAAGACCTTCATCGTTACAAAACCACCCATTTCAATTTTTACAAAATAAGAACCCTTGGAAAGATTTGAAGCATCCACTTTGATACTAGACCTATATTCAAAAGATGAATTAAAAATAAATTCTTTGGACAACAAAATTTGACCAAAAGCATTTAGAATCTCAATATTTACTTGATCTCCAGGATTACAATCATTTAAGACAATATTGAAAGAATCATTTACAGGATTGGGGAACATGACAAGAAATTGAAAAGGGACGGGGACAATTTCTGTTGCAGTGATTTCATCGGTCCATTCGAGTGTAGTAAAACGCACCATTTTTGGTTTTATAAACGAAACGGCTTCAGAAGAAATATATCCTTCTCCATTTTGGCTAAATGCAAGTCCTTCAACTTGGCCACGTTCAATAATTGACCCAAGAGATAATTTACGTTTATTTCCCGAAAAAACATTCATATTTTCATAGTCAAACAACAACCACTGAAAAGCTTCGCCAGTAGCTTTATCTTCATATCCCAATAATGAAATCACTCCATCAGGAGCAATATCCGCAGCAGTTATCAAACCATCAACATCAAACGAATCACAAAATATGGCAGAATAGTCGCCAGGAAATCTTGGTAATGTATAATGTTTTGTTTTTCTATTATCCCAATTTTTCGTAAATAAATGCAAGCTATCTCCTTTGACAAAAAACGCTTCACAATCAAAATTATGATTCTTATTTCCTAAATCAAAATCCAACTGATCTGGATAATAGAAATTAATTATTTCGGCAGTAACTGTATCCTTTTCTTGAACATCAGATCGCAATACACGCAATACTTTCAAGTCTTTTCTATCCCCTTTATTATTTCCAAAATCACCAATATAAAAATACACTCCATCAGATGCGAGCTCCTCCCAATCTTCATTCTCTACATTTCCTATAACGACCTGCCGTTTGATTTCAAAAGATAGCGTATCTAACAAGTATAAAATCGGATCATTTCCACTATCATTATGCGTCCATAAACCATCATTGGTATAAATTAATCCCGAACTTTCTAGTATAGGATCATCCATTTCAAATAATTGATGGGGACGATCTACGGTAAATTTATACAAACAAGATCCGTCATTTTCCAATGCATTCTCATCGAAATTTTCTGCCAAAGGATCTGTACACCCTGTTTGACTAAAACCTGATTGTGCGAAGAAAAAGAGAAAGGGGATTAAGTATTTCATGTAAATATTTTTTTATAAAAAAGTTGAGACATTGAGTCACATTACTTTCTCAAACACTATTGAGATATTGAGAAAAAATTAAAAAAACCAAACACTCTGCCTATAAGCCGGATCCTGTATTTTGAAAACAAAATCTCTATCATTTATCTAGACCCAAAATCACTTTTGGGCTCTATCTGCCTACCCCTTCCGACCTTATTCAGCTAGGCGAGCAACCCAGTCTCCAACAAGTTGGAGAATCGAAATATACATGGCATTTCAACTCACAAGGTTTATCCACTTTCCATGTTACCATGATAAGTCGTGCGCTCTTACCGCACATTTTCACCCTTACCCCCAACAAGTTGGGGGCGGTTATTTTCTGCGACACTTTCTGTATTCTGAAAACTCAGAACCCCATCCGTTAGATGGTGTGATACTCTACGTTGTCCGGACTTTCCTCATTTCCAATCCAAGATTGAAACCGCGATAGAGCAGCAAAGTGTTTGATTATTTCTTTATTTCCTTTTCCAATTTATCGAACATTCCAATAAACTTAGTCAGAAACGCATCAAAATTAGTTAAATTTAGTAAAAAAAGAAAATAAACTTCATTTAACAAATTGAATTAATTAATATACGTTTATCTTTGCATATGTAATAAGTTACTTTACATTTTTATAGTAAGTAGGTGGCCACATATTTTTCCATATATCTTTTTGATATATTTTGCCCAACTCTTCAGCAAAAATACT
>CAMZLN010000020.1 GCA_947311465.1 uncultured Saprospiraceae bacterium | reverse complement strand
TTATAAGATGAGTCAGTCGCAGCTTCGCTTGCTCCTTAGATGAAAGATGAGTTGAATTTCCAAAGAACATTATTCTATACGGTATCATACAAACTACGCTACGCTATTTCAATATCTTATTATACTTATCGGTATCCAATAACAATTTTATAGCTTCCTGAACTTCTGGATCATTTCTCAACATGATTTGAATTTTTCCTTTCTCAAAAAAGTATCTATTGGCTATTTCCTTTTCAATAATATTTTTCATCGTTGATTTATGACTTTTCAATTCAATGTGCCGTTTGTCATTAATCGTTTTATTGATCGCATTGATTTGAGATTTAATATCATCAAGGTAGCCTTCTTTACTTGCTTTTTCTTCTACTGATTTTAAAACTTCTTTCGTTTCACTATTAAATTCAAATTTATTTTTATTCAAATAATCAAAGAAATCATCTACATTATTATAGGAAAAAGTTTCAAATTCTGGAGTTTCAGAATTCTTCACACAATAGTCCGTAACATAATTAAAAATTACAAAATTCTTTTCCAAGTCTTCAATTACTTCTAAATCATCAGATTCAGAAAGCTTCACATCAGGCATAATTCCACCACCATCAAGCACTTTTCTACCATTTTTAGTTTTAAATGCAGTACGTTGCGATTCTGGAATATGAACGGGTTTCCCGTTTTCATATTTGACCGCCTGAATACATCTTCCACTTGGAATATAGTACTTTGCTGTTGTCAATTTTACTTTTGAATTATATCCTACATCTCTTGTGTTTTGAACAAGTCCCTTTCCATAAGATAGATGCCCCATCAAAACGCCTCGGTCTAAATCTTGAATTACACCCGAAACAATTTCCGAAGCAGATGCAGAATTCTTATTGATTAAAACAACCAATTTAAGATCAGTATCTACAGGTTGATTGAGCGTCTTATAATTACGATCCCATTCTTTTACTTTTCCTCTCGTAGATGCAACGGGACTTCCTTTTGGAATAAAAACGTTACAAACATTAACGGCTTCGGCAAGCAATCCACCTCCATTTCCACGTAAGTCTAAAATTACTCCTTCCATGTCTTTATTCTGTGCCATAAGTTTTTGTAAAGCCATAGACACATTCTTACCTGCTTGTCTTGTAAAAGTAGTCAATGTAATATAGCCAACCTTTGGTGAAACCATACCAGAATAAGGTACATTCGGAACTTTCACCTCATCTCGTATGAGTGTTAAGGTTTTCTTTTCTTTATTTGGAGAAATCAAATCAATTACCACTTCTGTTTGAGGATAACCTTTTAGAATATTATACACATCTCCAATGTTTTTGCCTTTAGTAGAATTTCCGTCTATAGATAAAATTCTATCTCCTGCTCTGATTCCTGCCTTAAAAGCGGGTTGATTTTCATAGATATCTGTAACAACGATATCATTGTCGATTTTCTGAATCATAGCACCAATACCGTTGTATTTTCCTTCTGTAATATAACGATATCCTTCAATCTCAGATTCTGAAATGTAATTGGTATAAGGATCCAGAGATTCGAGCATGGCATCTACACCTGATCTCATCAATTGGGCAGGATCCAAATCGTCTACATAATACGTGTTGATCTCTTTGTACAAATTTGCAAAAATTTCAATATTTTTTGAAATTTCAAAGTACTTACTATGGTTATATGAAGTAACCGCAACGCTTGAGATTACGATTAAAAATGCAACAATTTTCCAAGTAGATAATATTTTCTTCATTAAAGAAAAAGTTTAAAGTTTTCTAATATGTCTATATATATACAAAAGCCAAAACAATGCCAAAAACATATATTCAACTACTTAATGTTATTTGTATATTTAAACATCAATCCTTATTTCTAATCCAAATATCTCTTTGTGGAAACGGAATAGAAATTTCGTGTTTTCTAAAGAGACTGTCAATTTCAAAACGTATATCGCTTTTAACTTGTTCTATATCAATGAAATTTCTTGACCAAAAGTACAATTTAAATTCTAAACCGCTCTCTCCAAAGTTTATGAAACGTACGAATGGTGGAGGGTATTTCAATAATGCATCAATATCTGATGTCGAAAGTAATAATAGTTCTTTTACCATTTTTGTATCCGATCCATACGCAACACCGATATCAATCGTAAATCTTGCTTTATCGTCATAATGACTCCAATTTTTTACTTTATTCACAATCAATTTGGAGTTTGGAATAATAATCGTTATTTGATCACGAGTCTCTACTAAGGATGTACGTATGCCAATTTTTTTGACAAAACCAACCATTCCATCTACTTCGAGTACATCTCCTACTTCTACCGTTCGTTCAAATAAAAGTATGATTCCTGAAATCAAATCATTGAAGGTCTGCTGCAATCCCAAACCAACACCTACTAATAATGCTGCGGCTCCCCCCCAAATTACAGTCATTTGTATACCTGTACTTTCAATTCCAACTCCGATCGCTACAACATAAATAAAGTATTTCAACAATTGCTTAATCGCATATTGATTTCCTAAATCAACTTTATTCTGTTGAAAATATTTATATAAAATGAATTGGGAAATTGTCCAAATAAGTATTCTCGCTACAAAAAAGATAAAGATGATACTCAGAATATTATTGATTCTAAAATTCATGAGTTCTCCACCCTGTGTAAAGGTGAAAATAGTAAAATTTAACTCTGTCTTTTGCAAAAATATCATTGTAAAAAACAAATAAACGATATATTGTAAACTCCTAGATCCAGATTCTTCTGAAGATTTTTTAATCTCAGGTTTTGCTTTTGATACCACTTTGTCTCTACTCAAATAGTAATCGTGGAGCAATACCTTTGAAAAAACTTTATCAATTAATCTGGCAAATTGTAAAAAAATATAAATCTCAAAAATAGTAGAGAATTGAATATTGAAATTTTTATAATCGACTACATCAAAATCTAATTCTAAAGAAAAAATAACCAATAAAATTCCTAGAAGAAGAATAATGCTTTTCAGTATTCTTGAAATCCCTTTTTGATCATACTCCGCAATTGCTTTTTTGGAATAGTATTTTAGCAACCAAGTTGAGAATACTTTTTTATATAAAAAAAATAAAACTCCCAGCCCAACAAAAAGTACCGCAAGCCCACCAAGATAGAAATCTTTTTCGCTGATGCTAAATACAACCTGATTTAGGAAATCCATATTAATATATTGATAAATGTGTGTTGTGCTTTTATTGGAATCACTTTCAAAAATAAAAACGCAGATTAGCTTAAAAAGTTATCTTTATTGTACTTTTGCATTCAAATTATGAAATTATGATAAAAATTAAAGGCAATATAGTTGATGTTATTGAAAAAAAGACATTTTACGGAGAATTAACGATTGAGAATGGTGTGATTTCTAATATCGTCCCATGTGAAGGAAGTTCTGATCAATACATTTTACCTGGCTTTGTAGATGCGCATATACACATAGAAAGTTCGATGTTGGTCCCATCTGAATTTGCAAGATTAGCGGTAGGACACGGAACTGTAGCTACTGTTTCTGATCCACACGAAATCGCTAATGTTTTAGGTATGCCTGGCGTTTATTACATGATGGAAAATGGTCGAAAAGTTCCTTTTAAATTCTATTTTGGAGCTCCTTCATGTGTACCTGCAACTACTTTTGAGACCGCAGGTGCTGTTTTAGATTCAAATGATATTGCTGAATTGATGAAGCATGATGATATCAAGTATTTGGCAGAAATGATGAATTATCCTGGTGTGATTTATAAAGATGCTGAAGTTTTGGCAAAAATTGAAGCCGCTCAGGCGGTTGGAAAACCAATAGATGGACATGCCCCAGGATTGAGCGGAGAAGATATTAAAAATTATATTGGTGCAGGAATCAGTACAGATCACGAGTGTTTTACTTATGAAAATGCCTTAGAAAAATTAAATCTAGGCATGAAGATTTTAATCAGAGAAGGAAGTGCTGCCAAAAATTTTGAAGCATTGATTGATTTGATAAAAACCCACCCTGATGATATTATGCTGTGTTCTGACGATAAACATCCAGATGATTTGATGCTTGGACATATTAATTTATTGGTCAAACGAGCAATTGATAAAGGATATGATTTTTATGATGTTTTAAGAGCAGCAAGTGTCAATCCAATTCAACATTATAATCTAGAAGTCGGATTGCTTCAAAAAGGGGATAATGCTGATTTTGTCATTTATAATGATCTTGAAAGTTTTATTCCAAAAGCTACCTATATAAATGGTGTGAAAGTTTCTGAAGGAATGACCCCTTTGTTTGATGCGGTTGATATTGAAATTGTAAATAATTTTAACACATCCTATAAATCAGTGGAAGACTTTGAAGTACTTGCTCAATCTTCTAAAATAAAAGTGATTAAAACTTTAGATGGAGAGTTGGTTACACAAAGTTTTGAAACCGATGCTCTGATTGAAGATGGAAAGGTGATTTCCGATACAAAAAAAGATGTCCTAAAAATTGTAGTCATTAATCGTTATGGAGATAGTCCTATTTCTAAAGGGTTTATTAATAATTTTGGACTTCAAAAAGGAGCAATTGCATCATGTGTAGCCCATGATTCACATAATATCATAGCCGTTGGGGTAGATGATGAGTCAATTTGTGAAGCGGTCAATTTAATTATTGAAAATCGTGGGGGTGTTTCTGCCGTAGGAGACAAAAAAATGATTTTGCCTTTGCCAATTGCTGGAATCATGAGTGATAAAGACGGTAAAGAAGTCGGTAATTTGTACGCAAAGATAGATCAATATACAAAATCTGAATTGGGAAGTACTTTAAAAGCTCCTTTCATGACTTTATCTTTTATGGGTTTATTAGTGATTCCTCAACTCAAAATGAGTGATTTAGGTTTGTTTGATGGGGATACATTTTCATTTAGCGAATTATTTGTATAATACACAAACACATGTCCAACTACTTACTACATATTGAAACCGCAACCAATATTTGCTCTGTTTGTATCAGCAAAGGAGACAAGATTGTCGCTCTTTTTGAGTCTGACGATAGTTTTAGTCACGCAAAGTCTGTAACTATATTGATTGAGAAATGTTTGCGAAAAGCAAAAATTACGATGCAGCACTTATCAGCCGTAGCGGTGAGCAAAGGTCCTGGATCCTATACAGCGTTGCGGGTGGGGTCATCCACAGCCAAAGGAATATGCTATGCAATGGAAATTCCAATGATAGCCGTTGATACTTTAAAAGCTTTGGCAACAGCAAGCCAATCTAAAGATGATCATGAAAATACAATCTACTGCCCAATGATTGATGCACGAAGAATGGAAGTGTATGCAAGTTTATATAATTCTAAAATGCAGCTCATTTCAAAAACAAATGCCATTATAATAGATGAAAATAGTTTTAATGAATTTTATTCAAATGGTAAAATATTGAAACTTTCTGGTGATGGAGCAAAAAAATGTAAAGAAATTTTACATAAAAACACAATAGACTCTAACACGTTGTGCTCTTCTATGCATTTAGTAGCTTTAGCAATGGAAGACTTTAAAAATGAGCTTTTTGTGGACATTGCATATTTTGAACCCACCTATTTTAAACCACCAAATATCACTACACCCAAAAAACTTCTCTAGCTACACATTCGGCATAATTCTTATTTTAAATTAATTTTTATTATTTTTACATGAGATTCAGTGGCTTTATGTATTAAAAATAAATTACCTATTTGATTTTGGTATAGTATTTGAAAACTCACATAAGCATATTGATTAATTTAAAAAATGAAATAAACATGGGAAAGCAAAAAAGCGAAACTATCATTCTTAAGAAGGGAATAAATGATATACAGCTTGACTATTCTGAATTGAGAAAAGCTGTTTTAGTATTAAGAGCTGTTAATCATTCATTAAGACAAGATATCATTGAATTATTGGAAGAGAATGAACAAATGACAGTAACTGACATCTACATTAAGTTGAGATTAGAGCAGTCTGTAGCTTCACAACACTTAGCAATTTTAAGAAGGTCAGGTGTCGTAGTAACAAACCGTCAAGGTAAATTTATTTATTACTCACTAGACAAAGAAAGATTGGAACAAATCTCTAATTTGGTTGAAGAATTAGCAGGATAATTTCAATAGATTAATTCCATGAACTTTATGCTTGAAAAATAGTTTTAAGTTTATAATCTTAAGCTAAAAAGGTATAGAAATTTTTTCTATACCTTTTTTTTGCATAAGATTTTGGTTTTCTCAATAAAAATAGGCATTTTTGCTATGTGAGTTTTATTAAACGGTCATTTTTAACAAGTTAACGGTAAATTTTGACAAGTTTAAGTATTCATAATGAAGACATACATACAAAGATTAAAAAACTATGAGAGAAGCAAAACTAATTATTGACGCGACGAAGTTGCGTGAATCTTCCGAGATGTTACGTGCCCTAGCCCATCCTTTACGTTTGAAAATTTTAGAATTTATTGACTCTAATAAGTCGATTAATGTAAATAAAATTTACAACACACTTAAATTGGAGCAATCAATCACTTCCCAACATTTAAGAATATTAAGAAATGCTGGACTTGTGAGAACTTTTAGAAAAGGAAAGTTTATTCATTATGAAATCGATTATTCAAAAATATCAAAAGCTGTTTTTGCTATTGATTCTTTTTTAGATTAAACACTTCATATTGACTATTTAGTTAATAGTATTCTATTAGGCATTTGTCTTATAGACAGGAATCTTATGCAGAGTACCATCTATTTGGATTAATTATCATTCAAGTACCTTCGGCAATTTTTGACCCTATTTCTTCAACTTTTACCTTAGGTTTTACTGGTAAAAAATGTTTGCTAAAAAAAATAATCCCTATAACTCCAATTGTTATTGCGGTATCTGCTATATTAAAAATAGGCTTGAAAAAATGAAAACTTTCGTTTTGCCAAAATGGAAACCAACTTGGAATATTCCCATTAATAATTGGGAAATATAACATATCCACAACCTTTCCATGTAATATACTTGAATATCCTCCGCCTTCTGGAAAAAGACTCGCATATCCGCCATGATAACTGCTAGAAGAAAATATGACACCATATAAAACACTGTCGATAATATTACCAATGGCTCCCGCAAGAATCAAGGCAAAGCTGCCTAATAACTTCATGGATTCTTTTCCTTTGACTAAAACAAATAAATAAT
>CAMZLN010000019.1 GCA_947311465.1 uncultured Saprospiraceae bacterium | reverse complement strand
TCTGGGGCATTTTTTCAACAGTTTTGATCATATTGTTTAGACATGCGTTGCAAGGGTTTTCATTTAAATCAGTAAATTATGTTTTAAATCCATTTTATAGTAATCATGTTAAATATTCAACGATTTTGGCATTGTTTACTCCAATGATATGGTGGGCATTCAACTGGTATAGAAGATTTTCAATTCAATGGTGGTTTCTTGTGTTTGCAATGATAACTTTTGTCTTCGCCATTCAATTTTCTTATACCAGTTGAATGCCCACCATATCATTGGAGTAAACAATGCCAAAATCGTTGAATATTTTACATGATTACTATAAAATGGATTTAAAACATAATTTACTGATTTAAATGAAAACCCTTGCAACGCATGTCTAAACAATATGATCAAAACTGTTGAAAAAATGCCCCAGAAAGCATACCAAAAGAAATTTTTATAATCTTTTTTATTCTGTAGAACGTAGCCTGCCATGAAATAAAAAACGATTACGTACCACATCTTGGAAAGGAAAAACTTAAAAGAAACTAGTACGTTTTGAGAAAGAAGCACTGTGATAATCATCCACGCAAGATGAAAAAACAACAAAATTGTCACTGGAGATTTTATAAATCGAATATCAAATTTTCGCCAATTTACAAGTGAAAATAAACCAAAAATAAACATCAATGCAACAATAAATGGTTCGGCAGGCAAATCCAAGGACATTCCGCCTGGCAATGCAAAAGAATTTGAAAATGGAATTAAAAAAAGCATCCAATAAAAAAGCTTTTTGAAATCAACAATAGCAATGTACCCTACAATAACCATCATTGGAATTGCAAACAAAACAAATTGTTCTAGTATAATGGCTAGAAAAATTGAAAACAAAATAATTAATCCAAATCCTAGAAATGCAGTCTTATTTTTGACATCCGCAGGAATTTGAAAAAAATTATTCAACCCTATTTTTTTTCCAATCGACATCTTTATAAAAATCTAAAACGAGTACACCTAAAATACTAAATAACAGTGCAGCTAATGCGGATCCAATCACAATCAATGATCTTTTCGGACGAGATTTAATAGAAGGCACTTCTTCTTTTTCAATTACTATCAATACTTCATTATTGTTTTTCAACGCAGCATCAAGTTGTTTATAGCGTTCCTCATCCAATTGATATTGCTTCACTGCTCCTTTAAATGTCGTTTCCAATAATACCAATTTTGATAAACCACTATTAAATAAATTCAAACTCTTTTGAGTAGCTTTAAAACCTTCCTCAAGTCCACTGATTTTAGCTCTTATAAAAGCTAGCGTATCTCTTCTAATACCAGGGGATTTAGATAAAATACTCAATTTCGCTTTTTCAGTTGCAATTTGACTAGATGTTGATGCAATATTTAAAGATAAAGCTTCACTCTGTGCCAAAACATTATAAATTTGATAGCTATCTCGCAAATGTTGAAGTTCTGAGCTTAATCCATCAATCAATTTCTTTTTGTCAGAAAGACTAATTTTAGTAGCCGTAAGCATCTTTTTTTGTATTGATTTTACGGTTTCTTTAGTTAGGTCAGCAATTTTTTCTTTTGCAGCTTTGACCATGTTTTTTGCTTTTTCAGGTTGCTTACTCTCTATTGAAAGCTGTATTGCATCCAATTTAGTCTTTTTCACATCATAATGTTTTAAAAAGTTAAGACGTACAGCATATTTGGCTTTTTTTGACTTTGGGTCAATATCATAAACTTTCATTAAGTCAAAAGAATCTATCATGAAATTGATGAGCTCAGAAGAGTTTGCAATCGCTAAACTTCTATTGACATCATCATCATCACCATAAAACTCCTTTTCTTTTAATCTATTTCCCACAGGTTCCGGCATTGATAAATCATTACTGGCAACATAATATGTTGTAGATGATTCATAATAGACAGGGAGTAATAAAGCCGTAATAACACTCAGTACAATAGCTGCTATTACAATCCTAAAAATAGTTTTTTTCCATTTTAGAATTACTTGAATAACTTCAATTAACGAATCATTTTTTTTCACCATCAAATGTTTTTAAAAATAAAAGTGCCACAAATGTAATCATTTAGGCTCTATAAATTAGAATGTATTTATTTAAAATATAATTCCAATTTCTGTTTAATGATTTTCAACTGGATTATAACCAAAAAAACCATTATATTTGTAATAAATTTATTCCTAAAAACCGGAGCTCTATTTAGAACTAATAATTTAGCTTACGGTGAAACGAACATGCCTATGAGCCATATTTCAAAGATATTTCTTCTACTTTTTTTCTGTGGAAGTTTAAATTTACTTGCACAATCATCGTCTAAAAACGTTTGGGCGAAAAATGAGTTTTCCATCTCGCAAATTTCTAATACAACAATATCTCCTAGTAGATTCTTAGTTTATCAACTAGATTTATCAGAAATAAAAGATCAATTAATCAACGCCCCGTTAAGATTTGAGAAATTGACTCGAAATATAAAACCCATAATTTCTATACCCAATCCAAATGGACATTTCGATCAATATGAAATAGTCGAAAACTCAAATTTTCATCCTAGGTTAGCTGCTAAATATTCGGAAATAAAATCATATTTAGGGGTATGCGTTTCAAATTCAAGTAAAATAATTCGTTTTGACATTAGCCCCTATGGATTCCATGGAATGATTCTAGTTGATGGGGAAAATTCATTTTTTATAGACCCATACACAAAAGGTGATAAAAGCAACTATATTGTATATTTCAAAAAAGATCTTACAAAATCAAAGAGTTATGAATGTTTAACCAATCATGAATCCGTTCAAAAAGAAATTCAAAATGCTCATTTAAGAGCAGGTGATTGTAATTTACGAACTTATAAACTGGCACTTTCTTGTACTGGTGAATATGCGAATTATCATGGCGGAACCAAAGTGAGCGTTCTTGCAGCTATGAATACTTCTATGACTCGTGTAAATGGAATTTATGAAAAAGAAGTTGGTATAAAAATGGAGTTGGTCGCTAACAACGACGATCTAATTTTCCTAGATTCGAGTACCGATCCATTTTCTAATAGTAACGCAAATGCCTTGATAAATGAAAATCAAATTGTTTGTGATTCTGTAATTGGATTGCAAAATTATGATATCGGTCATGTGTTTAGTACTGGTGGTGGTGGATTAGCATCAATTTCAAGTGTTTGTTCTAGTAGTCGTAAAGCAAAAGGCGTTACTGGAAGTCCGTCTCCAACTGGAGATCCTTTTGATATTGACTATGTTTGCCATGAAATGGGACATCAATTTGGTGCATTACATACTTTTAATAATTCTTGTTCCAATAACAGAGCAAATAGTTCGTCTTTTGAACCTGGGAGTGGGTCAACAATTATGGCATATGCGGGAATTTGTCCCCCAAACGTTCAAAATCATAGCGATGCTTACTTTCATTCCCATAGTATCATTCAAATAAAGAATTTTGTCGCTAGTACAAATTGTTCAGTAGAAACAAATCTAGGAAACACATCTCCTGTACTAAATTCTTTTTCAAATTATACAATTCCAAACTCTACTCCATTTGAATTAATTGCAAATGCATCTGATAACGAAGGAGATCCTTTGACTTATTGCTGGGAACAAATTGATAAAGAAATTGCAACCATGGCTCCTCAAGGTTCATCAGTTGATGGTCCATTGTTTCGTTCACTAGAACCCAATATTTTACCTACAAGATCGTTTCCGAAATTATCTTCTGTTTTATCAAATTCCACAAGTACTTGGGAAGTTTTACCAACGGTCGCACGAACTATGCATTTTAGATGTATGGTAAGGGATAATCATGCAGGAATTGGATGTACAGATGAACAAGAAATGACTATAACCGTTTCAAATAATAGTACACCGTTTCAAATTACAAGTCTAAACACCAATGAAACTTGGTTTGGTCTTGATACAAAAGAAATCACGTGGGATGTTGCAAGTACCGATCTGGCGCCCGTAAATGCATCAACTGTTGATATATTTCTTTCCACTGATGGAGGACAAACATTTCCAATAGTACTCTCTTCCGCAGAAACAAATGATGGAAGTGCAATGGTTACTATTCCAAATAATATATCAAGTACAACTTGTAGAATTAAAATTAAAGGAACAAATAATATATTTTTTGATATTAATAATATTGATTTTACTATCGAAAATGCCGTTGTTCCTACTTTTCTAGTTGAAGCAACTCCTACTACTCAGTCAATTTGTACAAGCACAACCAATAGCACAAGTTTTCAATTGGATTTTATGTCGGTTTTGAATTTCAATGAAAATATTAGTCTTTCCTTAATGGGGCTTCCTGTTAATGCTGGTCATAGTTTCAGTACTAATAATTTTTCACCCACCAACTCATCAATATTAACGATAACTAATTTAGATCAAGTAGTGCCAGGGAATTACACTTTGATTGTAAATGCCAATTCAACATCAGTTCAAAAAACAATAACTTTAGAGCTTGAAGTAATGGCGGCAACTTTAAATATTGGAACATTGATTTCGCCTTCCAATGGCGCTAATTTGAATGGGGCAATAACTTTAAGTTGGAATACGATTCCAAATGCAAAAGAATATGAAATAGAAATCTCTACTAATCCCAGTTTTCCAGGAAATAATACAACTACTTTTGTTGAAACGAATACATCACTCAATCTAAATTCCTTAAATGCTGCGACAGCTTATTATTGGAGAATTCGAGGTGGTAATTATTGTGTATTTAGTAATTATTCAGAAACTAGATCATTTCAAACAGGTGAAATCACATGTTCTACCTTCAATAGTACAAATATTCCTTTAAATATTCCTTCTGGCATTACAACGAGTTCAACATTGTCTATTACTGATAATTTATCTATTTATGATCTAAATGTTTCTATGGATATAAGTCATTCATGGGTTGGAGATTTATCCGGAGCATTGAAAGGTCCCAATAATATTGAAATTACACTTTTTGATAAACCAGGTATTCCTGCTTCGGAAAATGGCTGTGGACAAAATAATCTTAATGTAACTTTTGATGATGAAGCGATTAATACTGCAACACAATTTGATGGAACATGTGCTTCCAACTCAAATTATGCAATTGAAGGAGTTTTTCAAACATTACTAGG
>CAMZLN010000018.1 GCA_947311465.1 uncultured Saprospiraceae bacterium | reverse complement strand
GGCTATTTATTATAGATTTTCGGTGATATAGATGATAAATACCATATTTTTTTGATAAAACTTTCTTATTCTTAGTGTGTTTATAAATTATCTTTTAAATTAGCAGCGTAATTTCGCTAACAAATATAGAGTACTGATTTTAGAGCAAACAAAAGAAAAGATATGAAGAAAGTTGTGATCACGGGAGTAGGAAGTTATATCCCCCCAAAAGTAAAAACAAATAAAGATTTTATTAAGAGTCAATTTTTCAATGATCAAGGTGAACCATTTGATGCACCAGGAGAAATTATTATTGAAAAATTTAAAAAAATCACTGGAATTGAAGAGCGAAGATATCTAGAAGATGATCAAAACATTACGGATATTGGTGTGATTGCGTCAGAACGTGCAATCTCTGATGCTGGAGTTGATAAAGAAACTATAGATCGAATTATAGTAGCGCACAATTTTGGAGATATAGAACATGGAACTATTCAGCCAGATGTAATGCCAAGTATTGCATCAAGAATCAAAAGTAAATTGGGCATTGAGAATCCAATGTGTGTGGCGTACGATATTTTATTTGGATGCCCTGGTTGGGTAGAAGGTGTAATTACTGCGGATGCTTTTTTACATGCAGGGCATGCCCAACGAATCTTGGTGGTAGGAACAGAAGCATTGTCTAGGATAGTAGATCACAATGATCGAGATTCTATGATTTTTGCGGATGGTGCGGGAGCGACAATACTAGAATTGGTTGATAATACAGATGGAACAGGAATACTGGGTCACGCTTCAATGACGCATGCAGTTGAAGAAGTAAATTATCTGTATATGGGCAAAGGGAATAAACCTGGGGCAGATCCCAAGATCAAATATATCAAGATGTTGGGTCGGAAAATATATGAGTATGCCCTAAAAGAAGTGCCAGCAGCGATGAAATACTGTATGGATCAAAACGACATTGACATTAAAGAAATAAAAAAAGTATTTATTCATCAAGCCAATGAAAAGATGGATTCTGCGATTATTACTAGGTTTTACCGACTTTTTGGTCAGCGATCTGTTCCAGAAGGAATTATGCCAATGTCTATTCATGCCTTAGGGAATAGTTCTGTAGCTACAATACCTACTTTATATGATTTGGTGACGAAAGGCAAGATGGAAGGACATAAATTGGAGAAAGGAGATGTGATTCTTTTCGCATCTGTTGGAGCGGGTATGAATATTAATGTGGTTGCATATCGGTATTGATTTGGCTGTGATTTTTCTGGATGTTTTTCAAAGTTTCTAGGCCATTTTTTTGAAGTAAAATTGAATGATTAACCCCAAACGATGTCAAGAGATATAACTAATATACACGATAAATTTTTTAAAAAAATAATTTCAGATAAAGATATTGCGATTGATTTCTTTGATACATTTTTACCATCAGAAACTTTAAATCTATTAGATTTAACGACCATCGAGTATCTGGATACTTCCTATATCGACGAAAAATTGGAAGTTAGTTTTGCTGATGCTTTATTTTCTTGTATGACTAGGAGCGGGCAAGAATTAAAAGTTGTTATTTTAATTGAACATAAAAGTTATGTTGACAAAAACACACCAATACAAACGTTGTATTATATTGCAAATGCTATGATGCAGCAAGTTATAAGAAAAGAATCTTTGCAAGTTATTATACCTGTAGTTTTTTATCATGGAAAGAAGCAATGGAAATATGTTGATTTACGTGAATTGTTTGATTCTGAATTTGCTGAATATATACCATCATTTTCTACTATTTTCGTAGATTTATATAGAGTTTCAGATGAAAATTTAAGTATGATTACTAATGCATTCTTATCTTCTATTTTGTTGACACAGAAATATAGCCGAGAACCAGAAAAGTTAGCAAACAAGTTAGGTGCTATTTTTGAAGCTTTAAATCCAAGACAGATGAACTTATTTAGACCGTTAACTGTTTATTTTATAAGTTTGGTAAAGCTCGAAAAAAACGTTATCTTTGAAAAGATAAATGCTTTACCATCAAATATTAAAGATCAAATTATGAGCACATATGATTTAATTTTGGAGGAAGGAATGGAGAAAGGAATGGAGAAAGGAATGGAGAAGGTAATAGTTAATGGCTATAAAAAAGGACTTTCATTAGAAATCTTAGCATCAATGACGGAATTCAGTATTGATGAAGTTAAAGAAATTTTGAAAAAGCATAAATTGGTTTAAAAAGCAAAGAAATAAGTAGATGGACTTAAGTAGCTGGACACATGTTTTTCCATATATCTTTTTGATATATTTCGCCCAACTCTTCAGTAAAAATGCTCGCAATAGCTAGGCTATTACTGTGCTTTTTCCTTCGATTTGAACAAAATCTATTTAAAAATATACACATAAAAACATATGTCCAGCTGCTTAACTTTTCAAAATTTATATCCTAAAGAAAGAATCATATTGTAATTCCCAATAAAAACTAATGCACCTTGGGTAGTTCCTCCAATATCTAGATTGCGAGAAGTATATTGTAAAACATGATCATTGTAAAATTGTCGTCTGACAATAGTTTTGAAATTTAGGAAAAGATGGTTATTAATATCAAATTTATTTTCAATTACAATATTGAACATTCTTGATGTCAATTCATTTGTGGCAGAATTAATGACCGCATTTTCATCTTTGAAAGTAATATCTTTTATATATTCAAATTCATCTTTAAACCAACTAGCTCCTATACCTAGTTGTAATGTATATCTATTGGATTTGAGAATGGCATATTCCAAATCAAAGTCAACATATAATGACTTTTCTGTTTCGTCAAGACCGTAAATAAATCTTTTGCCTTCAAAATTTGTAAATGTTTCATCAAAACTATCATGATTAATCATTTGTCCAAAGGCTAGGGAAATAGTAAAATTTGAGTTGAGACTACGAGCATATTGAACATCATATCCGATAGTTTTATGTCCCCATTCAATTAAATAGGGCGTAGTACCAAACAATGCGCCAACTTGTATCTCATTTGATTGTGAAAATCCAATTAAAGGAAGTAATATAAAAAAGAATAGAATTGATTTTTTCATGATGTGGTTTTCTATTTTAAAGAAGCAAATATATTCTTTAATGGGCGATTAATAAAATCTTCATTGTTATTTATTTGTTAAAATCTCGGTTCGCTATACAAATATTTTTATCTTTGATGATAATTTAATACAATTAATCTAGAAGCAATGACACCACAAGAAATTCTATTCAACGAAATTGGAAATAATCTAGAAAATTCCATTCAAGGAAATCTCTTCGGAAAACCTTGTTTTAAAATCAACAAAAAAGCATACGTTTGTTTTTTTCAGAATGAAATGGTTTTCAAACTCAAAGGAGAAGCCCATCATGAAGCATTGAGTTTGGATGCATCCAAATTATGTGGGTGATTTTAAGTAAAAAGTATCTGAAATAGGTGCTTTTTTTATTAGCAGTAATAATAATGCAAAATTAGCAGGATTGCGTTGCTCTAAAAACAAAATGAATAGGTCTAAATAAATACTGCATCTTAGTGTACTTAGTTTTAAACCTATTTGTCGATTATTTGATAACGAAATGAAATGACAAGTTTAGATGTCTGCTAATAATCTTTCTTAATCCCCTAATATCTCCAACAATTCAGCCATCCCTTCCGTAGCTACCTTCTCAATTACAACTAAATGCTCTCGTTTCGACAATTCATAATTGATAGATGGATTGGGATCAATGTAGTATATCTGTGTTGAAGGTGATGCATATTTAATTAAACCTGCTGCAGGATAAACCGCCATAGATGTGCCAATGATAATGACGATATCTGCCGAAGATATATCCCCTGCAGCTTGATGAAGTAACGGAACATCTTCTCCAAACCATACGATATGTGGACGTAATTGTCCTCCCTTTGGACATAAATCTCCGATATGAGTGTCTCCAGTTTCTTCTTTTACATAATTTGGGTTCTTTGTACTCCTTACCTTCATCAATTGTCCGTGAAGATGTAAGATGTTTTTACTGCCAGCTTTTTCATGTAAATTATCAACATTTTGGGTGATGATTACAACTTTGTACTTCTTTTCTAATTCAACCAAAGCTTTATGTGCAGCGTTGGGTGCTACATTATTTGCTTGTTTCCTTCTCTTGTTATAAAAATCTAATACTAAAGCAGGATTTTTAGCCCAGCCTTCTGGTGAAGCTACATCCATTATGTCATGATTCTCCCAGAGCCCATTGGAATCTCGAAAAGTGGATATTCCACTTTCCGCACTGATTCCTGCTCCTGTTAAGACAACTATTTTCATTGCTTGATAAATAAACTAGTTCCAACTTTATTTTCGGACTCAATCATCAAAATGTATTGTCCATTATTAAGTTGATAAACTGGAATTTCAAAATGTGGAGTACTACCATTAAATTTAGATACAGTTTGACCCAAAGTATTTAAAATAGAAACATGATAAACGCCATTATTTTTCATATCCACAGAAATCATATTAGAAACTGGATTTGGATACATACTAAAATTACTTTCTTTCTCTATATTTTCATTATTGGTCAAATATCCAGTATAAGCTTTAAGCAATTTCTCTAAAATTGGTCTTATTTGATTTCCAGTTTCTGATCCATCATTCGTGTGTATTGCTACGCTCATTTCCAATTCTTCAATGTAATATACAGATGATTTGTATGAAATATCTCCGTTGTGCCCAAAAAGCGTCAGATTATTTGTCTCTAATTTTGTGATTCCTAATCCATATCCTGAATTATCTGATCGAACAATTAAATCTAACATTTGTGCCATCGATGCTTCTGTTAAAACTTCACCTTTCGCCAATTTCTTCATCCATATTGATATGTCTGTCGGTGTAGAAACATACGCTCCAGCAGCCCAGGCACCACTAAATAGCCCATCTAGTGGCTTTCCGTTTAACAAATCATTCCATAAACTGACAAAATCTGTGTTGATCGCTTCTTGTGGAAATAATTGGATATTGGTTAATCCTAATGGGTCTAATACTTTTTCACGAACGACTTCGTCATACGCTTTTCCCGTAACACCTTCTATGATTAATCCTGCAATAATATAATTACTGTTGGAATATTCCCAGCTACTTCCTTTTTCAAAAAGCGGTGTCGGAACATATTTTGCTATAACATCTTTTGGATCCCAAATTTTTGATGGATCTAAAAAAGCATCAAGTAGGAAAGTCTGACTTTTAAGTATATCCGCAATGCCGCTGGTATGATTTAAACATTGTCGAATGGTCACTGTTGGATCAATATTAGGATTTGTAGCAATCCATTGTCCAATAGTATCATCTAAAGCTACTAGATTCTCCTCTACCAATTTTAAAATACAGGTTGCCGTTATACTTTTTGATACACTTCCAATTGCAAATGAATTATCTTTTGTAATTAAAACATCTTTTGTATTTTCTCCATAAACTCCTTGCCAAATTTCGTCATTTGAAAAGTTGAAGACACAGGATACTCCTTTGATGCCACTTTCTTTGGCTGCATCTTCAAAAGTCTGGTCTAGTTTCTTGATTAAATTACTGTCAATCTCAATTTCATAACTAGAAACTGAAATATCGTCAAAAGAGATTTGATAATCTTGTGTTAAGATGTTTTGTTGCGCAATTCCTGAAAAAGAAAAGATAAGAATTGTGAATAAGGTAGAAATGAATTTCATAAATGGTATATTTTTTTTGTAAATTCTAATCTCTAAAAGTAATAATTTTATTTAATATATTGAATTACAGAGGCTATATTATTTTAAAAATGATGATTTATTTTACTGTTTTTAGATAAATTGAAAATATTAGTTCCTAATTATGTCACTTTTTCTTAATTTTCCGTATAAATTAATATGAAAAACGACTTATTCACCGATTTAATAGTTGTAGAACTTGCAAGTGTCCTTGCAGGGCCTGCTGTTGGGCTATTTTTTTCCGAATTGGGTGCTGATGTTATTAAAATTGAAAATTCTACCACAAATGGCGATGTCACAAGAAAGTGGCGTTTGGCAAAAGAAGATCAAAATCGTCCTTATTCCGCATATTACTGTAGCGTCAATTGGAAAAAAGAAACTCATTTCAAAAATTTGAGAGAGGCTGTTGATATTCAATTTGTTTATAATCTTATTCAAAATGCGGACATTGTAATTTGTAATTTTAAACAGAAATCTGCAATGCAAATGGGATTGGATTATAAAAGTCTAAAAGAAATTAATCCTAAAATTATATATGGGCAAATTAATGCTTATGAATATTTAGACAAACCTGCTTTTGATGTAATACTGCAAGCAGAAACTGGATTTTTATCCATGACTGGAGAAAAAAATGGTGGTTTTGTAAAGATGCCCGTTGCTTTGATTGATGTCATTGCTGCTCATCAATTGAAAGAAGGTTTGTTGATTGCATTGATAAAAAAATACAAAACGGGTAAAGGAAGTTATGTCGAAACTTCCTTGGAATCTTCTGCAATCGCATCCCTTGTAAATCAAGCTTCTAATTATTTGATGGAAGGACATATTCCCGAAAAGATGGGCGTTGAACATCCAAACATTGTACCTTATGGAACGGTATTTTATTCAAAGAATGGCGTAGCAATGGTGATTGGGGCAGGTACAGATAAACAATTTGACTTGCTTTGTGAATGTTTGAATTCAAATTATTTAGCCTTGGATGATAAATATAAATCCAATAAATTTCGTGTGAAAAATAGAATTAGTTTAAATAATATTTTAAAAGAAAAATTTTTAAACTTCAATTTTGATGAAATTTATGGTAAATTAGTGGAGAAGAATGTACCTGTTGGAAAAGTGAACTCAGTAAAAGATGTATTCAATAGCAAGGTTGGAAGAGAGATGATCCTAGAAGAAGTGATGGTTGATGGCAAAATGAGCCGTAGAGTGAAATCTATATCATTTAATATAACCGACTAAGGGTATTTTTTACCATATTAAGTGAAAATATTTGTTATTGTGTGGTATTTTTTGTATTTTTGAGTACTTACAAGACCCCAATACAAGCATAATAGCAAAGCAAAATATAATAAAATATCCTTCTTTGATATATCGGATCGTAATGAAACAAGCATATTGTTTTCTTTATTTCACCGTTTTTATCAATGAAGAGAAAATTTGTCACAGAATAATCTATTTTTGATTTGTTCTGTATATTTAATTGTTAACGAATCTACAATTTTAACTATTATGTCTAAATCTTTACACGGTTGTATTATTCTTGCATTTCTATTTATAGCTAGTTCTGCTAGCTTACATGCTCAAGATATCCACTTTAGCCAGTTTTATTATTCTCCTTTTAATCAAAACCCTTCATTGATTGGTGTTTTTGCAGGGGATCAGCGTTTTATCGCAAATTATCGAAATCAATGGAGCAAGGTGCCTGTGGGCTATAATACTTTTTCTGGTTCTTATGATCAGCGTGTTCGCATCAAAGGGGTTGAAAAATCTTTGATTGGTCTCGGTGGTATTCTCAACTATGATAGAGCAGGTGATTCCAAATTGCAAATGGTTAATTTAGGTCTCGGAGCATCTATTACACATCAAATGGGAGAAAATCATTTTCTTTCTGGTGGGTTTTCTACTACAGTTACTCAAAGGTCATTTGATTATGGGGGCTTGAATTTTAATGATCAATTTATTGATGATCAATTTGATCCAACTTTTCAAACTGGAGAAATTGTTAAAGATAACTTGACATCACGATTGTTTTTTGACGCATCTCTTGGTATTAATTGGCATTATCAAGTGCCAGCTAAAAGAAGAAAATTAGATTTTGGATTCGCACTGAATCATATTAATCAACCGAAAGTAAATTTTTATCAGAATCAAGAAATTAGACTAAATTCTAGATGGAATGGTTTCGCTGACTTTTCTACAAAAATTGCAGAAAAATTCGATATCCTTGTTAGAGCAAGTTGGCAATTACAAAAGAAATATAATGAAAACCTAGTAGGTCTTGGTGTAAGATATTATGCCAATCAAGGACAATACAATCAATTGGGTATTCAATTAGGGGTTGCAATGAGATTTAATGAATTCTCAGACGCAATCGCACCTGGTTTTGAACTTCATTACCAAAAATGGATTCTTGGTTTTACTTATGATATCAATATTTCAGAATTTAATATCGCAACCAGCGGGCGTGGTGGTCCAGAATTGGCTATCATTCACAAGATATTTAGAGTACGTGATTTGAAAGAAGTACGTGATTGTCCAATTTATTAAAAAAAAGAATAAAATTCCCTTTCCAACTAGATTAACCGATAACATTTAAAAATTTAACTTCATCAGAAGCAAAATTATTACTATGAATTTTACAAATACTCTTTCTTTAAAATTAAATAATAAATCTAAATATGGTTTTTATAAATCATTTACGGTTTTATTGTTTGCTTTCTTATGCTCGATGCCAATTATGAAAGCAACCCATATCGTTGGGGGAGAATTAAATTATACTCATATCAGTGGAGATCAATACGAAATTAGTCTTGTCTTTTATCGTGATTGTTTTCATGGTGCAGAATTAGCTCCTTTTGATGACCCCGCATCTATCGGCTTGTTTGATGGTAGTAATAATTTGCTTTTAAATGAGTTTCTGATTCCTTTATCTGCTATAAACGACACTTTGACACCTATTCCGTCGGATACTTGTTTGATTATTCCTGATGAAGTTTGTGTCCATACGACCACATATAGTAAAGTAGTAACACTTCCTTTTAGAGCAGGTGGTTATATTTTATCATATCAAAGGTGTTGTAGAAATGAAACGATTTCCAATATTGTAGATCCTTTAAATACGGGTGCTACGTATCAAGTTCAAATCTCTGAAGAAGCATTGATGGAGCACAATACAGGAGCTAAATTTAATGAGTGGCCTCCCTTATTTATTTGTGTAAACGAACCTTTGATTTGGGATCATTCCGCTACAGATGTTGATGGAGATTCTTTAGTCTATTCTTTGTGCCAACCTTTTTCTGGGGGATCAGATGCAGATAATAAACCACAACCTCCACATAATCCTCCATATGACCACGTTGTCTGGGAAGCACCTTATAATACAGATAATATGCTGGGAGTCACTGCCAATAATTTGAAAATTGACGCCGTAACAGGAGAAATGACTGCTTTTCCTACGGTAATAGGTCAATTTGTAGTTGGAGTTTGCCTTGAAGAATATAGGAATGGAGTAAAAATATCAACTATTTATCGGGATTTTCAATATAATGTGGGACAATGTAGATCAATTACAGCACTAATCGGAAATGATGATGTGCAATGTGAAAATCTTACAGTTGATTTTATAAATAATAGTACGGATGCAAATAATTTTGAATGGGATTTTGGGGATCCTACAAATCCTACTGCAAGTTCTACTGATTTTGAGCCGTCATATTCCTATCCTGATACGGGGCATTATACCATTACTTTAAGAGCTAAAACAGGTTTTGCTTGTGCTGATACAACTACTTTTGATATTCATTTAAAAAATAAATCCCTTTTCGCAGATTTTGAATATTTGCTATTAGATTGTGGGGATAGTTCGATTGTTACAGTGAATAATTTGTCATTTGATTCTGTTTCAACTATTGCTGGATATGAATGGGAGTTGAGCGATATCGGTGGAGTAGTGGCTACTTCTTCGGATGAAAATCCTAGTTTTGCAGTGACCATTGGAGATGATTATACATTATCTATGAATGTATTGGTTGATGATGGATGTTCGACGCTCGTCGCTAAAGATTTTAAAGCAGAATTGACGGGAATTGGTGAAGTGAAAGATAGTTTTTTGATTTGTCCAGGGGGCTCCGTTCATTTGAATGATAATCCCTTTATTGGATCTAATATTTCTTATTCTTGGTCTCCTTCCGCAAGCCTTGATGATGCAAATATAGGAAATCCATTGGCAAGCCCTTCAGCAACAACGAGATACACGCTTACCATGAATGATATTAATAGTGGCTGTAGTGGTGGATATGATGTCCTTGTAAAAGTGCAAACAGATAATGCTATTATTTTGGAAGCTGATACGACTATTTGCTCAAACTCTATTACTTTGCATGCGCAAACAACTGGTATTTCTACTTTTGAATGGTTGAATGAAGCAGGGGATAATGTAGGGACAGGTAGTGAAACAACCGTTTCTTCAACGGGTACAGAAATATATACTTTAAATACAGTAGATGAAAATGGTTGTGCTTTTTCAGATCAAATAAGCGTTACAACTTCGCCTGTTTATCAATCTCCAAATTTTGAATATGATATTATTTCTTGTGGTGATGATATCCAAATTCAATTTACTGATTTAACTATTCATCCTAATGGAGTTGTTTCTTCTTGGAATTGGAGTTTTGGTGGATTAGCAACTTCAAATTTACAAAATCCAATGGTTACTTTTTCTAATTCTGGTATATTGGTCGTTACTTTGATGATATCGAATGAGGATGGTTGTTCAGAAATGATTTCAAAAAATATTACTTTGGATGATTACTTGATGGATGTTTCTCATTTGGACGCAGTCGTCTCAAATTGTAATTTGGATCCAATGGAATTGAATCCAAATGGAAATCCAGATTATGAATATCATTGGTCGCCTGCTATTGGCTTGAGTGATGTAAATGCTATGAATCCGTTGGCATCACCAGGAATTACTACAGAATATACCGTAGTGGTGGTTGATCCAGCAAAGAATTGTCAAGTTTCTAGAACGGTCACTTACACTTTGCCAGACAATCCATTGGATGCTACTTTTGATTGGACTTATTCTTCTTGTTTAAATAATGTAGAAATTGAATTTAGCCATACTGCACCTTATTCTGGGGGAGCAATTAGCTCTTATGAATGGTTGCTTAATGGAAACCCAGTGGCAACAGGAGCCAATCCAACTTTTACTATAAATAGTAATCAATTTAATGAAGTGACTCTTAATCTGATAGCTGATGATGGTTGTACGACTTCAAATACTGAAGAGATTGATGTTTCTAAATTAGATTTGGAAATTCCAGATGGAGATTTATTCGTTTGTAAAGGCGAATGTTTGACATTGAATAATAATGGAAATGATAGTTATGTTTATTCTTGGACTCCAAATACTGATATGGATGATGCGACTAGTCCTTCTCCAACAGTTTGTCCAGAGCAAACGACAACTTACACGGTGCATGCAGAGATTGCAGGAAGTGGGTGTAGTGCTGAAGCTACTTATAAAGTGGTTGTACCTACTGAATTGGTGAAACCTGATTTTTCATATACTTTTGATAATTGTGATAATCCAATCGAATTGACTTTTGATAATGCAACAGTTTACGCTGATGCTACAATTGTTGATTATGCTTGGACTTTTGAGCCTAATAGTACCATGGCTTTTGATGAAGATACTAAGTTGATCGTTACTACAGAAGAAGATGTAGTTGTTACTCTAAAGGCAACTGGTGATGATGGTTGTGAGGCAGAAATTGAAAAAGTTATTGGAATTCACTTTTTACCTACTTCTACAATTAAAGATTCTCTTTTCATCTGTAAAGGTGGAAGCGTGAATCTGAATGAAGGGGGGGATGAAACGGCAATATACCTTTGGACACCTGTGGGTAGTTTGGACGATGCAACTTCTTATAATCCTTTAGCAAGTCCTACTGAAACTACAACATATAACGTGACTGTTTCAGATGCCGCTAATACAGAGTGTATTGAAGAATTGACTACTAAGGTGCAAGTTCCTGAATATAAACCAGATTTTGATATCAGTGCATTGTCTAAATTGGCTTGTTCTGAAAATGAAAGTACGTTTACAATAAGTAACAATACTACCATTGATGGTGCAGATATTAAAAAGTGGGAGTGGACATTGAATGGAACTATTTTTTCTACGAAAAAAACTCCAGATGTAATTGAAGGTTTTAATCCAAGTGGTGAGTTCGTATTGACCGTAACGACTAGAGATGGTTGTTCTTTTTCTCAGACGCTAGTTAAAATGACGGAAGAAGAAGGTTTTGGTTCTAGAAAAGATACCTTATATATATGTATTGGTGAAGAAGTTTGTTTGAATCCAGATAACGTAAAAGCTTCTGCATATCTATGGAATGGTGGTGACTTGGTAGATGATACAAGCGTTAATCCTTGCGTTTCTCCTACAGAAAATACAACTTATACTGGTATTTTGGATGATTATGAAGAAACTAATCTTTGTGAATTGACTTGGGAGATTTTAGTGATTGTTCGAGATTTGCCAGATGTAGTGGCTGAAAAGCCAACAGGTTGTATTAAAGAAGAAGGGTCTATTACTTTGACTCCAAATCCTGATATTACTCAGGGTTTAACTTATGATTGGTCGCCTAATGATAAAATAAAAGATGGACAAGGTACTGAAAAAATTACTTTCGATATAGATGGGGACATGACGTTTGATGTAACGATTACCAATAAATTTGGGTGTACTATTGAACAACAAGTAACTGTAAATATTAATGATTTTGACGACTATGTTGTTACGGCTGATTTAGATGCTATTACAGAAGGGGATTCTACTCGTTTACACGTAAATGGAAAAGATGATTTCACTTATAGCTGGTTTCCTCCAGGTAGTGTAAGTGATCCAACATCTGCAGATCCTTTGGTTTATCCTAATGACACAACTACTTTTACAGTATTTATTACGGATGAAGATGGATGTAAAGGTCAATTGGATTTTCTCTTGGCTGTGAAGCATTATAGCGAATGTGCTAGACCGTGGGTATATATTCCTAACGCTTTTTCTCCAAATGGTGATGGTCTAAATGACATATTACATGTAGATGGTTGGGAAATTGAAGAAATGCACCTTATTGTTTTTGATCGTTGGGGACAAAAAATATTTGAATCCAATGACCAAGGTATTAGTTGGGATGGTACATTTAAAGGAAAACTGATGCCACCTGATGTTTATGGATATTACTTAACTGTAAAATGTTTTGATGGGGATGACTTTGTAGAAAAAGGAAATGTGACCTTGCTGCGATAAACACCATTTGATCTTTAAAAAATATTGAGTGCGTGGAAAAATGTGGGAAAGTCGCTATTAGCAATACTCCGTTAGGAATTAAGCTATAAATTTAAGGAAGCCATAATAAAATACTATTATTGATTTATTTTTATCAAGTTAGGTCATTTTTCGGAGTTTGATTTAATTATTTGAATAAAATTTTCTAAAAAAATGAATCTACTTTAATGGACGTAAAAAAGGATGATAGAGTAAGTTTTAGATAATAATGTTCTTAGAAAGTGAGCGTGGCATGGCAAAAACTGTTTGAGGGACGAGTTTTTTTGCCTAGAGTTTTTTGTTTCTTTTTGTGGCAATGACAAAAAGAAAGCCGCCGGCAGGCATGTCAGAATAGTTTTTATCTCGGATTTTTCTAACGGACTTTTGGGAGGTAATAGTTGTTCTCTAATAAAAATATAAAAATCAACTATTTTTCAATTTACACAACATTTTAGCACAATTATTAGTTTTTTATAAGATGAACATAATTTCGGTAGTATTTTTGCATTATCTTTTACAATACTACCTAAATATTAATTTTATTTGGATTAAAAATCTAAATTAACAAATCACTGCTCAAATTCTGAGTGTATAAATTAATAGATGTTTTGGGAATTAAAAAAAACAAATTAATACAATTTATTATGAAATTTAAAGGTCAAATATTTCTTTCTGCGGTATTAGCTGTACTTTTACTGGCTACCTATTATCCACATTATGATGCGTCTGAAAAAGAAGCAGTCTTGATACAGGCGTTGACAAATGGACTCGATCAGTTACATTATAAGCCAGCAACAATAGATGATGAATTTTCTAAAAAAGCTTTTCATTTATATTTAGATAGAATTGATAGTGGTAAACGTTGGTTGACTCAAAAGGATGTAGATCAATTAGATGCTTTTGAATTATTTGTTGATGACCAAATAAAGTCTGCTCATTTTGACTTCTTTGATTCTTCAGTGGAATACATTGAAAAAGGAATTGATAAAACAGAGTCTTTTTATAAAGAAATATTATCTAAGCCATTTGATTTCTCAAAAGATACAGAAATCGAAATTGATGGGGATAAAAAACCATTTGCAAAGAATGATGCCGAGTTGAAAGACTATTGGAGAAAATCATTAAAATATGCGGTACTATCTGAATACATTTCTAAAGTAGAAGCTCAAGAAAAGAGATTGAAAAAGGAAAATGAAGGGAAAGAAATGGTCAACGTAACTGAAGGAGAAGATGTCGTTGAAGAAAAGGAAGATAAAGAAGAAGAACCCATTAAAACAATGGTAGAATTGGAAGAAGATGCAAGAGCGGCAGTTTTGAAAAGATATGATAAATGGTATACACGTTTACGAAAAGAACGTCGTACGGACAGATTGACTTCGTATTTTAATGCATTGACTAATATTTTTGATCCACATACATCTTATTTTGCTCCACGTGACAAAGAGCAATTTGATATCAGTATGTCAGGAACATTAGAAGGAATTGGAGCACGACTTCAAACGGATGGCGACTATACAAAAATTACAAATATTATTCCAGGTGGACCTGCTTGGAAGCAAAAAGATTTGGAGCCAGATGATTTGATTCAAAAAGTAACTCAAGAAGGTGGAGAAGCGGAAGATATTACGGGTTGGAGAATTGATGATGTAGTTTCTAAAATACGTGGTAAAAAAGGGACTAAAGTAATATTGACTGTTAAAAAAGTAGATGGAAGTATCCAAGATATTGAGATTACAAGAGATATTGTGATTATTGATGAAAGTTATGCAAAGTCGGTTATTATTGGTAAAGAAGGAGTAATCAACAATGTTGGTTATTTAAGATTGCCAAAGTTTTACGCAGATTTTAATAGACAAGGAGGTAAGAGTTGTGCAACAGATGTAGCCAAGGAAGTGGAGAAGTTGAAAAAGCAAGGCGTAAAAGGAATTATTATTGATTTGAGAAATAATGGAGGTGGATCTTTGAGAGATGTAGTAAGAATGTCAGGATTATTTATTGAAAAAGGTCCAATAGTTCAAGTGAAACCTAGAGAAGGCGCCGCTGAGATATTATCAGATTTTGATGAAAAAGTTCAATACAAAGATCCATTGATTATTATGGTAAACCAATACAGTGCATCAGCATCAGAGATATTAGCAGCAGCACTACAGGATTATGGACGTGCAGTAATTGTAGGTGGAAAATCTACTTATGGAAAAGGCACAGTTCAAAGATTTTTAAATTTGGATAGAGCAATCAGAGGAAACGAACAGTTGAAGCCATTAGGTCAATTGAAATTGACAATTCAGAAATTTTATAGAGTGAATGGTGGATCTACTCAATTAAGAGGAGTGACTCCAGATATTATTCTTCCAGACAACTTGATGTATCTAAAAGTAGGAGAGCAAGATAATGATTTCCCTCTACCATGGACCGAAATTGATCCTGTTGAATATTCACAAAATGTAACTAATCTATCGAATCTAAATGATTTGGTATTGGCAAGTAAAGATCGAGTTTCAAAAAGTAAAGTATTTTCAGAAATAGAAGCTAATGCAAAAAGAGTAAAACAAAGAAAAGATAGATCTGTATATCCTTTAAATTATGAAAAGTATAAAACACTTTTGGATAATCTAGAAAAAGAAGGGGATAAGTATGATGATGTCTTTGTAGAAATTGAAGGATTGAGTATAGAAAACATGGAAGAAGATTTAGCTAAAATCGAAATAGATGAAGGTAAAAAAGCAAGAAATGATGAATGGCTTAAAAGTCTTCGTAAAGATGTTTACATAGATGAATGCTTAAATATTATGAAAGATATGACGCTTTCAAACTAGAATAAAAAATAAGAAAGGTTGTGTCATACGATTTTGATGATAATATGTTCGAAATATAAATTAGTTTATTTTTTGATTATAGGAGGCGAAAAGCGTAGGTATAGCCGTAGTTACACCGAGTATTTTTAACGAACTAGAATCGAAAAAGAAACAATTTTAATCGGACATATTATTGTCAAATTCGTATTAGTTCACAACCTTTTTTTTATTTTTGTGCCAACTAATGTTAATCTTGATGAAATGTTACGCCTTTTTATTTCCTATATTACTTCTTTTTAGTTTTTTTGTTGAAGCCCAACAGACTGCTAATACCTATGTACCACCTTACCAAGGATCATGTTTGGCAGGATCAAATTTGGGTTATTATGAAGGATGGCAAGATGAACAATTGGCGGAGATTGCACATGGGAATCCAGCTAAAGGAGTAGATGGAGTAGGCGTCAAGTCTATTCGTCCAACCTTACCAGAACACTTTTTAGAACAGTGGGGCTACAATATAAGAATTGATGCTTTCAAATTTTATAAAGAATTAGGTTTAAGAGATTTGGTTTGTTTCGTACAAGGCCCAACAGAATCTCACCGAGAAACCGAGAAGTATTGTACAAGTGACCCTTCCCATTTATTTGCCAATATCTATGAACCTATTTGGAAAGATACTAATAGACAAGTCATTAATGAAGAAAATTATTTCGCAGCTTACTTATATAAAACGGTTTCAAAATACAAAGACTATATAAAAGTATGGGAAATTTGGAATGAGCCAGATTTTTCCTACACCGCAAATTCTTTAAAAAAGAGAGGGGAAGTTGGAAATTGGTGGGAAAATAATCCATCCCCATGCGACTATAAATTGAAAGCTCCGATATTTCATTATATACGAACACTCAAGATAAGTTATGAAATAATAAAAAGTATAGATCCAGATGCTTTTGTAGCAGTAGGAGGATTAGGCTACCCCAGTTTTTTAGATGCAATTCTTCGAAATACAGATAATCCAGATGGAGGTAAAGTTACCAACGATTTTCCATTAAAAGGAGGGGCCTATTTTGATGTATTGAGTTATCATTCCTATCCTCATATTGATGGTAGTGTACGAGCATGGAATACAGCAAAGGCAGATTTTGAATATTTTAGACATTCTGATAGAGCAGTTAGAGGAGTCTTTAATTTACAAGATCAATTTGAATCCGTATTAATTAAACATAAATATGATGGTGACAACTATCCTAAGAAGCATTTTCTGATAACGGAAATTAATATTCCAAGAGTTGCCATAGATGAAAATATGGGTTCGTTGGTTTCCCAAAGAAATTTTTTAATGAAATCGTTAATCGGCTGCAAAGAACGAAATGTGCTTTCGATGCATGTTTTTAATATTGCAGAGGCTCCCGCTTCGGAAAATAATAACAATTCATTTTCATATATGGGACTTTATCGTAGCTTGAAAAATGTAAAACCTTACCAACAAAGTATCAATTCTAGTGGTGAAGGCTATCGAACGACAAGTATTCTTTTGGATAGTACGTTTTTTGATGAAGTAAAGACTAAGGCAATGAATTTACCTTTGAATATTAGAGGTGGCGCATTTCGAAAATCATCAGGTGAATATATATATGCATTATGGGCAGCCACACGCACAGATAAAAGTGAAGATGTGCAGGCATTGTATTCATTTCCAAAAGAGTTTGATTATGATTTAGTAAGTATTAAAGATTGGGATTTTGCCAAGACTAATTTAGAAAGTTTGGTCTTTTCTGATGCTGTGGAGTTATCAGGCACACCCATATTTATTGAAAAGTCAGATGAAGAAATAGTAATTCCAAAATATTTAGAAATGACAGTCGCGCCCAATCCAATGATTGATTCTACGGTCATAGAATATTATATTCAGCGAGAAACCAATGTTTCCATTCTTTTGATTTCGTCAAAAGGGCAGGTGGTTTTTGAAATATTAAATCAACGATTAACTCCAGGTAAATATCAAAAATCAATTTCCACTTTAAATTTACAAAGAGGGGTCTATTTTGTAAAATTACAAACGGATACGCAATTGCTTACTAAGAAGATTGTTCGTAATTAATTTTTTTTTCCTTAAGATATTTTGTTTTATAAAATAAAAAGTGTATCTTCTTTTCAACAATACCTGCCACGCTTAAGAATTTATCCTGCGAAATAGATGCAGGTTTTTTAATATGCTTGGATTTAATAAAAAACATGAACACAGTATTTTTGTCTAAAATGCAATAAATTTACTCCAATCACATCTCAATGTCCATAATCCATATCATCAATTTTTCCGCCCATCAATCGTTTTTGAATAATCATATAAACAAATAAAAGAATAAAGCCTAGAATTCCCCATCCCATTGCCGTGGATAAACCATATTGCGAAGTTGATGTATTGAAAATAGTCAATGATTCATTGATCGTATTTGTAGAAGGTAAAATCACAGGAAACATAGATGCTAATGATGAAGTAATACCGCCGATAATCAATAAAGTAGATAAAGTAAAAGCTTGACCATCTGATATCTTATGAATTCTGAATAGTCCAAACAACGCTGCAAAATAGAGCATTGGAAAGACCAGTAAGTAAGGACGAGAAAAGAAATTATCCAATGAATTTGAATTGACCAGAAATTGCCAAATCCCAAGGGAAAAAATGGTCAAAACCAACTGCACTATTGTTAGTTTGAAAATAACATGTTTTAGATTAGTGTTAATGGATGAATTGGTTTTTAAAATAATCCAGTTGGCACCATGGATCGCTAAGGTAACGACAGTAATTAATCCAATAATGATTGTAAACCAGTCAATAATGCCAGGGCTTTCATGAGTTGGACTAAAACTTCCATTCCATAATGGTAAAAAGAAATAATGCTTTTCATACAAAGAAACTCCATTTTCTACGCCCCCAAGATTGACGCCACGAACTACATTTCCAAGCGCAATCCCAAAGAAAAGTGCCAATAATAAACTTGAAACACCAAAAGCTTTATCCCAAATCGCTTTCCACATGGTAAAATTAAATTGGCTTCTAAACTCCAAACCAATGGCACGAAACATAACAAGCCACAATACAATAATTAACGGTAAATAAAACCCACTAAAAACGGATGCATAAAAAGTAGGAAATGCCATAAATAGCATACCTCCACCAGCGACCAGCCATACTTCATTGGAATCCCAAAACAATCCTGCTGATTTGGCAATGACTTCCTTATCCTTTTCTTCTTTAGCCATAAATAAATGGATAATTCCTACACCGAAATCATATCCATCTAATACAAAGAAAACTGCTAATACAATAGCTATTATAATATACCAAAATATTTCCATGATTAATGAGTTTGAGTTTTAGGTCCTTGATGAATTGCTTTTCCTACCAATAATAAAAAGAGCATTCCAAGTAAAAAATATAATCCAATAAATCCTAAAAGGGTAAAAAGGGTATTTCCAGAAGAAACAGTAGGGGAGATTCCGTCTGCTGTTTTCAGTAAACCATAAACCAGATAGGGCTGTCTTCCCAATTCAGCAACATACCATCCTGTGATATTGGCTATATAGGGAAAGGGAAATAAAAACATGATAGTCCATAGTAAAGGTTTAATGGTAAATAACTTTTTTCTCCAAAGAAAAAATATCGCTATGCTCATAATGCCAATGAAAATAGTTCCTAATCCGACCATAATATGATACGCATAATACAACGCAGGAATATTGGTAGGAAGTTCTTCTTCAGTAAATTTATCCATACCCGATATCTGAGTATCCCAATCTTGGTAAGTTAAAAAGCTTAATACATTGGGAACTGCGATTTTGTTGTCCAGCTTCTTTTCAACCATATTGGGCTGCCCAACAAGGACGATTTCTGCCCCAGCATGTTCTGTTTCAAAAATCCCTTCCATTGCCGCAAATGAAGCAGGTTGATGTTTTGCTACATTTTTAGCATTCCAATCCCCAGTAGGAAATGCAACTAAAAGACTAGAAGCCATTCCAAAAATGACCCCAGTTTTCAAAAATAATTTACCATGTTCTACATATTTGTTTTGTAAAATATAGAAAGCTCCAATGCTGGCTACTACAAATGATGATGTCACCATAGATGCCAATTGATTATGTAGAAAAGCAGGAAGCAACCAAGGGTTACTAAATAGGGCTGAAAAATTGGTTAAAACATATTTTCCATTTTCCAAAATTTCATATCCGACGGGATGTTGCATCCAAGCATTGGTGGCAAGAATAAAATAACCACTTGCCCAAGAGCCTAAAAAGACTAAAAAACCAGTCAATAGATGGAGTTTTTGTCCCATTAGTTTTTCACCAAAAATAAATAATGCCAGGAAAGAAGATTCTAAAAAGAAGGAAAACATCCCTTCCATTGCTAGAGTTTGTCCTATGATACCACCAGTAAGTTCTGAAAACTTGGCCCAATTGGTTCCAAATTGAAACTCCATAGGAATCCCCGTAATTACTCCAATAGTAAAGTTGATGGCAAATATCTTCATAAAGAATTTTGCGGCATCATTGTATTTCTCAATTTTATTTCGAAGATAATTCCACTTAAAAAAGACAATTAAAAAGGATAATCCCATTGTCAGTTGTGGAAATATATAGTGAAAAGTGATCGTGAATGCAAATTGCATCCGATCATAGAAAAGCATATCTTCCATTACAGTTTTATTTTGTTAAATTACATAATATCATCCAAGACGCAAACTTGTAAACTGTTAATGTTTACGTTTTGATTCAATAAATCAAAGTTTAGAATAGAGTTATTTATAATTTGGACTTACAACTGCGTTGATGGTACAAATGTATATTAAATTTTAATTGAAATCCACAAAAATGTAAAATATTAATAATTTTATCGTTTGTTGGTAAATTTGTGCCGTTAATATTTTTATTAAGTTCTTTTGAGATCTTTTTCCCTTCTCCTGAGTTTGACTCTTTAATACTTGCTTTGATTCGTGCAACCATCACAGCATTAAAATATAAATCATCTTCACTTACGGGAACTAATACATAAGATTTATTAGATGTATGTGTGGCACGCTATGACGTAAAGTAGTATAATTCATTTTATAAAATTTAAATTTTGCGGGTTTCCATCAAACCACTACAAATCCCATCTAAAAATTACGTATTTTTGTATTTCACAATCAAGATTTCATAGTAATGATAAAATCTAAGACTTCTATCGATAAAAAAGTACTTTTGAAAGCCTATAAACTTATGGCAATGTCTAAAAGTATTACCGATATTTATGATAAAAATGTCAAAAAAGTAGCACAATACGTACATGCTACATCGCGTGGACATGAGGCGATTCAATTGGCTGTAGGACTTCAATTATTACCACAAGATTTTGTTTCACCCTACTATCGTGACGAATCTATGTTGCTAGGAATAGGCATGGCTCCTTACGACTTGATGCTACAGCTGTTTGCAAAGAAAGATGATCCGTTTAGTGGTGGTAGATTGTATTATTCTCATGCCAGTTTAAAGGATGATGACAAGCCTAAAATTATTCATCAAAGTTCTGCAACTGGGATGCAAGCCATTCCTACTACAGGCATTGCAATGGGTATTCAATACAAGGAAAAAGAAGGTCTTTTTGAAGATTTTAAAGGAATGAAGCCTGTAACCGTTTGTTCGTTTGGAGACGCTTGTATTACAGAGGGGGAAGTTTCGGAAGCCTTCCAAATGGCAGCTTTAAAGCAATTGCCTATTTTATTTTTAGTACAAGATAATGATTGGGATATTTCTGCAAAAGGTCATGAAATCCGTGCCCAAAATGCCTATGAATATGCTCAGGGATTTAAAGGTATTGAAGCTATCACTATCGATGGTACTGATTTTATAGAATGTTATAATACTATTCAAAAGGTGTATGAAACGATTCGTAAAGAACGTCGTCCTTTTTTAGTTCACGCTACGGTCCCTTTGTTGAATCACCATACTTCTGGTGTTCGCATGGAATGGTATCGTGATGATTTGGAAGAAAGTTTTGCTAGAGATCCTTTTACAAAGTTTAAAAATCAATTGTTGGAATTAGGTATTGCCAAATCTACACTTACTAAATTAGAAAAGGAAGCTAAAAAAATAGTCGCTACTGATTTTGAAAATGCTCAAAAAGCAGAAGATCCAAGTCCTTCGGATTTATTTACAAATACATTTGCTCCTACTCCTATTACGGAAGAAAAGGGAATTCGTGCTCCTAAAGGACGAGAAGATGTCGTTTTTGTAGATTGTGGACTATTTGCCGTCGAAGAGATTATGCGGAAGCATCCTGAATCTTTACTATATGGACAAGATGTAGGGGCAAGATTGGGTGGCGTTTTCAGAGAAGCGGCTACTTTAGCTCAAAAATTCGGTGATAATCGAGTTTTTAATACGCCTATTCAAGAAGCTTTTATTATTGGAAGTACGGTTGGTATGTCTGCTGCTGGATTAAAACCTATCGTTGAAGTGCAATTCGCCGATTATATCTGGCCTGGATTAAATCAATTATTCTCAGAAGTATCTCGATCTTACTATTTGACCAATGGAAAATGGTCAGTAAGTATGGTTTTGCGTGTTCCCGTTGGAGCGTATGGTAAAGGAGGGCCGTATCACTCATCGAGCATAGAATCGGTATTGACCAATATCAACGGTGTCAAAATCGTATATCCAAGTAATGGGGCTGATTTGAAAGGACTTTTAAAAGCGGCTTATTATGATCCTAATCCTGTGGTGATATTAGAACATAAGGGTTTGTATTGGTCAAAGGTACCTGGTACGAATGCTGCTAAAACGTCTGAACCAAGTGAAGATTACGTCATTCCTTTGGGGAAAGCTCGTATTGCACTTGATGCTGATGAGTCTAAAATCAATTCTGGTGAATCACTGGTCGTTGTAACATACGGTATGGGTGTTCATTGGGCACTCAACGCTGCTAAATCTTATAAGGGGCAAGTCGAAATCTTGGATTTACGAACACTTTATCCTTTAGATACGGATGCTATTTTTAATGCGGTGAAAAAACATAATAAATGTCTTGTCGTCACCGAAGAACCTGTGAATAATACTTTTGCTCAGAGTATCGCTGCTCGTATTCAGGAAAATTGTT